>NZ_JAIQXU010000019.1 GCF_020166395.1 Deinococcus betulae
GCGCCTGCGATTTCTGTCAAGCACCCTCTCTTGCGCCCAGGTTGAGGAAAGGGCCAGCAGTCCAGAAAACGGCCACCAGACGTCCTTTGTGTGGCCTCATGGGAGCGCGACATCATGATTCATGCTCCGTCTCACAGCCCTCCTGATGTTGATTGCCGCTCCCACCGCTTCGGCGCTGACTGTCCAAACCGTGAAGGCTGGTGGAGTGAGCTACACCGTGGCCACCGTGATGCCGGCGCGCGACACCCTGCGCCTGCACTGGCTCAATCCCACGACGAACGCGCCCTACACGACCTTTGAACAGCTGCGGGCGCGCCTGAGCAAAGAAGGCCGCACCCTTCTTTTTGCCACCAACAGTGGCATCTATGCGCCGGGTCTAAAACCTCTGGGCCTCCATATCGAGAAGGGGCAGACGCTGACACCCCTGAACCGCGCTCAGCAAGGCGGAAACTTTGCCCTGGTGCCCAACGGCGTGTTCTGGCTCAAGGGTGAACAGGCTGGGGTGACCGAAACCAGGGCGTTCGAGGCGGCGCGCCTCACACCCGATTTCGCCACACAGTCTGGGCCTCTGCTGGTGCAGAAGGGAGTCGTTCATCCTCAGTTTCGGGCAGCCAGCACCTCGTTCAAGCTACGCAGCGGGGTCGGTGTCTGTCAGGGCGGCGCAGTCAAATTTGCCCTCAGCAGCACACCCGTGAACTTTTACAGCTTTGCGACTTTCTTCCGGGACACATTGAGCTGCCCCGACGCGCTCTATCTGGACGGCAGCATCAGTGCTGTGGCCACACAGGAGCGGTCGGGGCAGTTCTTTCCTTTTGCCGGAATCTGGAGCGTCAGCCGCTGGGAGCGTTAACGCACGCTGAGATTCACAGTGCTGAGGGGCTCGGCGTCGGTGCTGCCCAAAGGACGCACCTCATAGGTGATGGCCCCAGGACCCGGGCGGCTCTGATAGCTCCACCCGCAAGTGGAATCCAGGGGGAGGTCCTTGCGGCCCACCACGCGCTCGCCACGCCGGACCGTCACGCTGTAGCCCTGACCCTCACCGACCCCGCCAAAGCGGAAGGGCTGCGCGACCGCCTGGCCATCGCTGATGCTGAGGGTGTACGTTTCGGTGCAGTTGGCCGCAGTGGCGCCTGCCTGAGGCGCCGCGACCGTTACGTTGAGGGTGCCCACGGCCGTCCCGTTCGTATCCCGGACGGCGTAGGTCTGCGGACCAGCGGCGGGGCTGGGCACCGTGAACGCCCACTGCCCGTCGTCACCCACCGTGATGTTGCCCAGGCTGGTGTCACCCTCCAGCAGTTCAAGGGTCTGCCCCGCCTCGCCCGTGCCGCGCAGTTCGAAAGCCCCGGCTGGAAGCCCCGCACCTTCCTGCGGCTCGGTAATGCCTACCGTGGCCGTCGCGTCTCCAGTGCTCGCCTCATCGCCCGCACTAGTCCCTGTGTCTGTGCCTGAGGTGTCGTCCCCAGCCACCGTGACATTGACGGCCTGACGGGTCTCGCCGCTCTGGACGGCGAAGGTGTGAGGCCCGGCCGCTGGGGCAGGCACCTCCGTGCTCCAAGTGCCGTCCGTCCCGACCGTGGTGGTTCCCACTTCAGTCTCGCCGTCCAGCACGCTCAGGGTGGAGCCGGCTGCGCCGGTCCCAGTCATGGTGAAGGGCGCTGAGGGCAAGTCGGTGTCGGCCGCTGGCGAGGTAATAGTGAGGGCGTTGCCTGTGGTGGTCGTGCTGGTGGCCGTGTTATCCGTGGTTCCCGTGGCGGGCGGCCGCTGAAGCAGCCAGCACCCACCGACCAGCAAGAGCAGCAACAGAGGCAGCAGCCACCAGAAATTGCGGCGCCTGGGCGGTGGCGTGGTCACAGTCGGGCCAGCCACAGAGCCAACCGTCACCGGCGGCACCACGGGCGCCGCGACCTGAGGCGGTGTCACCACAGGCGAGGTCACCGCAGGCTCAGCCGTCTGAATCGGCGGCGTCAGGCTTGCTACCCCCACTGTGCCCGCCCCCAACAGCGCCGCCAGCGCCAGCGGTTGACCGCGCACCTCGCTCAGGGCCGCTGCATTCTGGCTGCTCAGCCCGCGCTGCCCCAGACGGCTGAGCAGCAGTGGCAGAGCCATGTGCAGCAGGCGGGCACTCACGCCTGGGTCAGCGCCTGCCTCCTGAGCTGTGGCCCGCGCCAGATCATCCGCGTCTGTCCCCAGCAGGGCCGGGGTGAGCAGGATGCCGGCCTGCTCCAGATTCTCGGCACCATCCGGCTCGGCCAGAGCGCCAGACACGCTAGTAAACGCGGGCAGGGTGGCCACAGCTTCGCCCAGATGCGCCCGTCCCTCAGGAAGCGCGGCCTGCTCGGCCAGAGCGTCCAGCTGCCGGGGCAGGCCCGCTGCCAGAATGCGGCGAACATCGGTCTCAGGAGCGCCCGTGACCCGCGCCAGTGCCGGGACGCCTTCTGCGAAAAACGAGTCCAGCCCGTCGGTGATCTTCATGGTGTGCCTCCGTGAACAGCAGGCCGGCCTGGGCACTCCCGCGCCCGGCCCGAACCCTGCGGTGCTGACAACGCAGTTCACCGTAACACTGCGCGCCCAGAGGCTTTCCTGGGCGCGGTTCACGAAGTCTTATGGCCAGACTTTTTTAATTGAGCGGAAAGTGACGACTTACAGCTGACCCTCAAAGCGGTCACGGTGAACGACATACGCCAGCCCCAGCGTGGCCAGGGTACTGACCAGGCTGCTCAGGCCGTAGCTGATGAGCGGCAGGGTGATGCCCGTGAGGGGCAGCACACTCAGGGCGGCGCCCACGTTCTCGATGACCTGAAACCCCACCTGCCCCAGCACCCCGGCAAACAGAATCTGGTCTTGCAGGCGGGGCGCCTCGGCGGCCATACCTGCCAACCCCCACAGCAGGGCGCCGTACAGCACCAGCACGATGACGCCGCCCACGAAGCCCTGTTCTTCTAGCCAGGTGGACACGGCGAAATCAGTGTGGGCTTCGGGCAGGAAGCCGTTGTGCGACTGACTGCCCTGCTTATACCCCTTGCCCTGAAGGCCCCCGGACCCCACGGCGATGGTGCTTTGAATGACCTGATAGCCCGCGCCACGCGGATCTGCGTAGGGGTCCAGAAAAATGGTGAGGCGCTTTTGCTGATACGGCTCCAGGTGGGGATACAACACGGTGGGCACCACCACCGCCAGGGCGGCCACCGCCACCAGGGCGTGCCAGGCCGGAATACGCGCGGCCAGCAACATCACGCCAAACATCACCCCCAGAACCATGGCGCCGCCAAAGTCATGAACGACCACCAGGCCTGCCGCTGGCAGGAACACGGCAAAGGCGCGGGCATAGGTGCTCAGGCCCTTGTAGCCGCCGGCCAGCACCACCGCCAACATCAGAATCAGGGCGAATTTCAGGATCTCCAGCGGCTGAAACTGCAGTGGGCCCAGCAAAATCCAGTTGCGCTGCCCATTGACCTCCTTGCCGATGACAAACGTGCTGGCCTGAAGCCCCAGGGCGGCGGCAAACAGGTGCGGTGCGTAACGGTAGATGCGGTCACGCCCGGCCCACCACAGCAGGCCAATCGGCAGCGCGGCTAGGGCCACCCCCAGGAGCTGCTTGGTAAAGATGCCGCTGGAGGCGCGCGGCGAGAGCGCCGCCGTGCTGACGGTCATCAGGCCCACCACCAGCAGGGCCGCAATCACGATGGGAAACCGCAGATCGTACTTCACGGGTACAGGCTACGGCGCGCGCGGGTGAGACGGCTCAGGGCCGGTCCACAGTTGAGACGGACGCTGAATTGAACCGGGCAAAACGCTGGGGGAATCCGAGTGGACTCAAAGGGCTTTGCAGAATAGGAGGAGAAGAGACAGCTTGCGCTTCATTACGGCACATCCGGAAAAGCACCGGCGGCCCTTCCGGACCGCAAAAGCCAGCTGAAGCCCTTACTTGGCCCGGCCAGGCGAACCCTCGTCCAGCGGAATGTTGGCCATCAGGACGACCATATCGCCGCGCTGCTCGATTTCGACAGAGCTGTTTCCGGCCGGAAAGTAGCGCCGCACCACTTCCAGCAGGTCGTTGCGCAGGGCGTCCACCTTGCCCGGCGGAATCTGGGCGCGGTCGTAGGCCAGCACCAGTTCTAGGCGGTCTTTGAGGGTCTCCTTGGTGCGGCCCCGCTTCATCCACGAAAACACTTCAGGCCCCCCCGAACAGGCGGCGCAGCGCGGCCAGAAAGCCCCGGTCTTCCTCAAACTTGGGGTACGGCACGTCCTCGCCCTTCAGGCGGCGGGCGGTGGCCATGAACGCCTCGCCGGCTTTGGTCTTGCCCAGCACCGCCGGTTCACCCACGTTGGTGGACACGATGATGCCCTCGTCCTCCGGCACGATGCCAATGGGTTTGACGCCCAGGATGTCCAGAATATCGGCTTCGCTGAGCATGTTGCCGCTGGCGACCATCTTGGGCCGCAGGCGGTTGATGACCAGCCGGATTTCACTGACCTGCTGCGCTTCCAGAAGGCCAATGATGCGGTCGGCATCGCGCACGCTGGAGACCTCGGGGTTCACCACGACCAGGGCGCCCCCGGCCGGAGCAGCAGCGGTCTTGAACCCTGACTCGATGCCGGCGGGGCTGTCAATCAGGATGCGGTCAAAGCCTTCCTGCTCCACGAGGTCCCGCACCACGCCCTTAAAGACTTCGGGGTCCAGGGCGTCCTTGTCACGGGTCTGCGAGGCGGGCAGCAAGAAGAGGTTCTCGACGCGCTTGTCCCGGATCAGGGCCTGACTCATGCGGCATTTGCCTTCCAGCACGTCCACAAGGTCAAAAACCACGCGCGATTCCAGGCCCATCACCACGTCAAGGTTGCGCAGGCCCACGTCCACGTCAATGACGGCGACCTTCTCGCCCAGCTTGGCGAGCGCTGCCCCGATATTCGCGGTGGTCGTGGTTTTGCCCACGCCCCCCTTGCCGGACGTGACCACAATGACCTTGGCATTCATGCTGAGGCGCAGTGTACTGCGAGAAGCGGGACAAGCTCAGCAGAGGCTATGCAGCCGCGTGCGCCCTGTAACTTAGGTCCTTCCCTGCCCCAGCCCGCCGCGCTACAGTGGCGGGCTGAACTCTGTGCCCCTGGCCTCCGCGGAGTGTGGGACGGGCGCGGCGCACGAGCAAGGAGTCACATGACACAGGTAACGCCCGCCCCGGCAAAGAGCAGTGGGGGCACGAGAAAAGTGGGGTTTATCAGCCTGGGCTGTCCCAAAGCCCTGGTGGACAGTGAGCGCATTCTGACCCAGCTGCGCGTGGAGGGCTACGAGGTGGCCCCCAGCTACGAGGACGCCGACGCCGTGATTGTCAACACCTGCGGCTTTATTACGCCCGCCGTGGAAGAAAGTCTGAACGCCATTGGTGAGGCGCTGGACGCCACCGGCAAAGTCATCGTGACCGGCTGCCTGGGCGAGCGCCCCGAGAAAATCATGGAGCGTCACCCGAAGGTCGCCGCCATTACCGGCAGCGAGGCGGTGGACGACGTGATGGGCCACGTGCGCGAGCTGCTGCCCCTTGACCAGGGCGCCTTTACGGGCCTGCTGCCGGTGGCCGCCCCTGGCATGCGCCCTGAGCGTGAGACCACTCGCCACGGCGACGTCTTTGCCCCCAGCGTCAAGCTGACGCCCCGCCACTACGCCTACGTCAAGATTGCCGAGGGCTGTAACCACACCTGCTCGTTTTGCATCATTCCCAAGCTGCGGGGCCTTCAGGTGTCGCGTGATGCTGGGGCCGTGCTGTACGAAGCGTTCCGCTTAATTGCGGGCGGTACCAAAGAGATCATGATTATCTCGCAGGACACCAGCGCCTACGGGGTGGATGTGCGCTACCGCGAGTCTGAATTTCAAGGGGAGCAGGTGCGCGCCCACCTGACGGACCTGGCCGTGAAGCTGGGCGAGATGGGCGCCTGGGTGCGGATGCACTATGTCTATCCGTACCCACACGTTGAAAAGATTGTGGAGTTGATGGCGCAGGGCAAGATTCTGCCTTACCTGGACGTGCCCTTGCAGCACGCCAGCCCCAGTGTCCTCAGGCGCATGCGGCGCCCCGGCGCGGGCAAGCAGCTGGACACCATTCGCCGCTGGCGCGAGATTTGCCCGGAACTGGTGATCCGCTCCACCTTTATCGTGGGCTTTCCGGGCGAAACCGAGGACGAGTTTCAGGCGCTGCTCCAGTTTCTGGAAGACGCCCGGCTGGACCGCGTGGGAGCATTTGCGTACTCGGATGTCGAGGAAGCCGATGCCAATGCGCTGGACGGCGCCGTGCCCGAAGAGGTCAAGCAGGAACGCCTGGCCCGCTTCATGGAAGTCGCCCAGCGCATCAGCGCCGAGAAGCTGGCCGAGAAGGTGGGCCGCGTGATGGACGTGATTGTGGACGAATTCAATGACGACGAGGACGACTTGCCCGGCACCAAGTTGATCGGCCGCACCAAGGGCGACGCCCCCGGCATTGACGGCCAGGTGTATGTCTTTGCAGGCGATTTTGCCGGCCAGATCAAGATTGGCGACATCGTGCGCGTGCAGATTGAAGACAGCGATGAATACGACCTCTACGGCGAGGTGGTCGAGAAGCCGGCGTGGACCCCCAATGTCCCGCAACTGGGGCACTTCGGGCGGCACTAGCCGGAGACACACCAGGGCGCGGGGAGCTTCTTCCGCGCCCATTTCTATTGCACGGCACATCCGTATGCTCCGGCGCTGACGCACAGGTATGCTGCCTCTATCACCACACGCCCTCTCCCCTCTACTCACCGGAGTGCCCATGCGAAAAACCCGGCTGATCTGGACTGTTCTCGGCCTCGCCCTGACCTCCTCGGCGGCGGCCTTCTGCGGCTTTTTTGTGGCGAAGGCCGACAGCAAGCTGTTTAACCGCACCAATCAGGTCATCATCGCGCGTGACGGAAACCGCAGCGTCTTCACGATGATGAACGACTACAGCGGCAGTGTGAAGGATTTTGCGCGCATTGTGCCTATTCCGATGGTGCCCAAACGGGATGACATCCGCATTGGCGACCCCAGCATCGTCAAGAAGCTGGACGCCTACAGCGCGCCAAGATTGGTGGAGTATTTCGACGAGAACCCCTGTGCGCCGGTGCCCCCCCCAATGCCGATGGCAGCCCCCACCTCGGCCCCCGTGGAGGACCGGGCGGCCCTGCGTGCCCAGGCCCAGGGCGTGAAGATCGAAGCCAGCTACCAGGTGGGCGAGTACGACATCCTGATTCTGAGTGCGAGTCAGCAAAGCGGCCTGGCGGCGTACCTGCGCGGCGAGGGCTACAAGCTGCCGGCCGGGGCCGACGCGATGCTGGGGGGCTACCTCAAGAGCGGCATGAAGTTCTTCGTGGTGCGGGTGAATGTCGAGCGCTTTGAACAGGCTGGGGGCGGCTTTCTAAATCCGATTGTGCTGTCCTATACCTCGGAAAAATTCATGCTGCCCATTCGTCTGGGCACACTCAATTCGCCGGGCGAGCAGGACCTGACAGTCTATCTGCTCTCGCCGCAGGGCCGAATAGAGACGAGCAACTACCGCACGGCCTCCATTCCCACCAATAAAGAGGTGCCGCTGCTGGTGAAAAACCAGTTTGCGCCCTTCTACCGCCACGTTTTCCGGCGCGCCTACGAGCGGGAAGGCAAGAATGTGGCCCTGCTGGAATACGCCTGGAACACAAATAACTGTGACCCCTGCTCCACCGAGCCGCCCACACCCGAGGAATTGAAAGAGGCCGGCGTGTTCTGGCGGCAGGAGGACTGGGGCCGAGCGCCCGCATCTTCGCAAGACGTCCCGGCGGGGCCCGCCAAGCCCGTCTACCTGACCCGGCTGCATGTGCGCTATACGGCGGCGACCTTTCCGCAGGACCTGCACTTTAAGGTGACCAACAACCAGACCACCTTTCAGGGCCGGTACATCCTGCGCCACCCGTACCAGGGCAGCGCCAGTTGTGCGGCCATGACCAGCTACCGCACTGAGCTGAAGCGCCGCAACGAGGCCCAGGCCCAGACCCTGGCCAACCTGACTGGCTGGGACATCACCCACATCCGGCAGCGGATGCAGGGCAGTCAGTAACGCCTGAAGACGTCTCTGTAAGACTTCGCCCCTTAGACTTGCTGGCGTGAGTCCTGACCTCCTGCTTGTGGTGTTTGCCGGTCTGCTGGGCCTGCTGGTCGGCTCTTTTTCCAATGTGCTGATCTGGCGGCTGCCGCGCGGCGAGAACATTGCCTTCCCGCCCAGCCACTGCCCGCACTGCGACCACCGGCTGGGCGTGGCGGACCTGGTGCCGGTCTTTTCCTGGCTGGCCCTCCGGGGCAAATGCCGTTACTGCGGGGCGCCCATCAAGGCGCGCTATCCAGTGGTGGAGCTGCTGACGGGCATCGGCTACGCCACCATTGCCGCGCTGTTTCCGCCGCTGACCGTGGGCTGGGGCGCCCTGGGGCTGATGGTGCTCTTCACGCTGCTGCTGGTGGGCAGCGCCATTGACCTGGACACCTACACCATTCCCGACGAACTGACCCTGCCCGGCGTGGCGCTGGGCCTGGCCTTTGGCGCACTGAACGGCTGGTGGGGGGCGCCGGAGCTGCCGGACTTTGCCGGCGCAGTACAGGGCGCCCTGCTGGGTGCGGGCCTGCTGGTCGCCATTAACCAGCTGGGGTCATGGGTGCTGCGGCGTTTCCGGGAGCGGCAGTTTCCCGAGTTCCCGCTGGGCTACCAGCAAATCAGCCTGGCGCTGCTGGCGGGCGCGTGGCTGGGGCCGTGGTGGGGCGCAGGCGTGGGCCTGCTGTCGGCGGGGGTCAATCTGGCCGCGCGGCGCGTGGTGCGCATTCCCGAACTGCTGACCCTGGGCGGGCTGCTCGTGAGCGTGATGCTGGGCAGCGCCGGCTTTGGCCCCGGCATGATTCTGATGGTGCAAGGCGCCCTGGCCGCCGCCGGCGCGGTTTCGCTGGTGTGCGGTGTGTACTGGTGGGTGCACTGGCGACGCCACCGTGAAGACGACACCCCGCAGGACGACGCCCAGAGCGACGCCAGCGCCATGGGCTTTGGCGACGTGAAACTGGCGGCCGTCATTGGCGCTTTTCTGGGCTGGGAAAGGCTGCTGGTGGCGCTGGTGGTGGCAGTGTTTGCCGGGGCGCTGCTGGGCCTAGTGCAGATGGCGACCCGCCGCGAGAACCGCGTGAAGTTTGGCCCCTACCTGGCGCTGGGGGCCGTGGTGGCGCTGCTGTGGGGCGGGTCCCTGGTGGCCAGTTACCGGGCGATGTTGGGGCTATAAGGTCGAAAAAAGTCAGCCTTGAAGCCGAGAGGAAGCGAGCGAAGCTGGTGCGAAAACAGGACGCCGCAGGTTCTATCTCCAGGTTTAGAAAAGCACTGGAATCGCTCTACCCCATGATCCCCTAGATGTAAGCCCTCCTGCTGGCACAGTCCCATCCCAGATAAAAACAGCGCCAGAGGGGACCATTCCCCTCTGGCGCTGCCGGCTTTGCCTTTACATGATCTTGACAGGCGTGCAGCTGACGCCAGCATCTGCCGGCGTGCCCGACGCGTCACTGGCCGTGTGAATGTTGAAGTAGGTCGCGCTCATCACGTCGCTGGCGGCCACGGACCCCATCAGGGTCAGCATCCCCATGCTGTCTGACTGGGCCACCATCTTGCTGCTCATGATGGCTGGGCCATTGCTGCTACACGGGTCAGTGCTGGCCGTTCCCTGGTTATGGTAGTGCGCCACGTAATAAGTATTGGGCGCCAGTCCCATGACTTTGGCACTGGTCATGACCATCATGGCGTCTTTCTTGACGTCCACCGTCCCACTTGAATTCAGGGCGCCGCCTGCTGGCTGCTTGCCCAGTGTGTAGGTCATCGGCGACATCATGGTGCAGGCACTCAGAGCCAGGGTCAGGACCGAACCAGCCAAGATCATCTTCATAGGGCCACCTCCGAACAAGAGTTGAAACGAATCGGCCGTAGTGTGTCGGCATCCATGCGGCGCAGAGTGTTGCTTTGGCTGCTTTATGACAAGACGGCCAAGAGCCAGCACAGGTCCTGAAGGCTGCATAGAAGCGTTTGCTCTGACTGCTAGACCAGCAGCAGCCAACTGGTCAGACCAGTCATCTCTGCGTTATACTCAGTTCAAGCTCCACTCCCCAGAGGTGTCCATGACGCAGCCTGCCCCCCCGGCCACCACGCCCGACCTGCACGCCCTTTTCGAGCGGCAGCGCGCCCACCGCTGGACGGCGGCGCAGACGACCCCCGCGCAGCGGCAAGCGATTTTGCGCCGCCTGCACGACGCCATTCGTGCCCGCCGCACGGCCCTGGCCGACGCCCTGAAGCGGGACCTGGGCAAAAGCCGCGCCGAGGCCGAAATCACAGAACTTCACCCAGTCCTGGAAGAAATTCAGCACGCCATTCGCCGACTGCCGCGCTGGATGGCCACCCGCACCGCCCCCACCCCAGCGGTGCTGCTGGGCGCCAGGAGTGAGATTCAGCCGCAGGCGCGCGGCGTCACCCTGATTCTGAGCCCCTGGAATTACCCGGTGAACCTCGCCCTGGCGCCACTCGTGGCCAGCCTGGCGGCGGGCAACACCGTCATCCTGAAGCCCAGCGAGAAGGCGCCGCATGTGGCCCGGGCGCTGCGCGAACTGCTGGACAGCGTCTTTGAGCCGCACCTTGTGGCGACGGTGGAAGGGGACGCCGAGGTGGCCCGCGCCCTGACCGACCTGCCGTTTGACCACATCTTTTTTACAGGCAGCACGGCGGTGGGCCGCCAGGTCATGCGCGCCGCCGCCGACCACCTCACCAGCGTGACCCTGGAACTGGGCGGTAAGAGTCCGGCCCTCATTGACGCCAGCGCCGACCTGACCCTGAGCGCCGAGCGAATTGCCTGGGGCAAGCTGCTGAATGCCGGGCAAACCTGCGTGGCCCCGGACTACGTGCTGGTGCCTGAACACCAGCAGGGCGCGCTGCTGCTGGCCCTGGACGAGGTAATCGCGCGCCGCTACGGTGACCGCGCGTGGCTGCGCGCCGGCCCCGATTACGGGCGACTGGTGGACGACCGCAGCGTGGAACGTCTGGAGCGCCTGACCCGTCAGAGCGTGGCGCAGGGGGCGCGGGTGGTGCGCGGCGGCGAATTCAGCCCCGCCGAGCGCTTTGTGGCCCCGACCATCGTGGCTGACGTGACCCCGGACATGCCCCTGATGGCCGAGGAACTGTTTGGCCCGGTGCTGCCTATCCTGACCTACCGCACGCTGGACGAGGCCCTGGCCCTGATTCGCCGGCTGGACGCCCCGCTGGCCCTGTATCTGTTCGCCGAGGATGAGGCCGTGACGCGCCGCGTCCAGCGCGAGACGACCAGCGGCGGCATGGTGGTCAACGGAACAGTCGTCCACCTGACCAACCCCCATCTGCCGTTTGGAGGCGTGGGACCCAGCGGCATGGGCGCCTACCACGGCGAACACGGGTTCCGGGCATTCAGCCATGAGCGCGCCGTGCTGACCGAACCCCGACGCAGTGTGGTGCGCTTTACCTATCCGCCCTACGGCCGCCCAGGGCCGCGCCTAGTGGCCTGGGCGCTGCGGCTGCTGGAACGTCAGAGCGGCCCGCGCGAGTGAACGACCTGACGGCGGCCGTGCTGGCAGGAGGCCGCTCCAGCCGCTTCGGGTCCGACAAGGCGATGGCGCTGCTAGACGGGCAAACCCTGCTGAACCGGGTGTGCACCAGTCTTCAAGGTTGTCCCACGCGCCTGCTGGTGGCGCCGCCGGGCCGTTACGACGCGCCTGGCTGGCACCCGGTTCCTGACACCCGGCCCGGCGAGGGGCCGCTGGCTGGCTTGGAGGCGGCTCTGGCCGCTGCTCCCCCCGGCTGGGTGGCCCTGGCCGGCGTTGACCTGCCGGACCTAACCCCTGATTACTGGCAGGCGCTGTGGGCGGCCCGGACGCCAGAGGCCCTGAGCGTGCAGGCCCTGGACGCCAGCGGGCGCCCACAACCACTGGCCGCGCTGTATCACACGGCGCTATTGCCCAGGGTGACTGGCCTGCTGGACAGTGGCGAGCGGCGCCTGCGCCTGGCCGCTTCCAGGGAAAGCACGGTGCTGGTCTCTGGCCTGCCTGGCCTGCGCAACGTCAACACACCGGCCGACCTACAACAATAAAAAAGCCGCCTCTTGGGCGGTGATGTCAACAACTCTAGCGCGGTATACGGCCTGAGTCAAGGGTATGCACCCGACGGTCGTGGATTTCTGAGCATGACGGGTGTTCAATGCTGTATGAACGGTCTGGAGTGTCCGCAGTGCGGCGCCGTCCGCATCGTTAAAAACGGTCACGCCCATACGGGCAAGCAGCGGTATCTCTGCCGCATCTGTGGTCACCAGTTCACGCTGAAACCGAGCTGGCATCGGGTTTCAGTGGAGACCGTCGCTCTCGTTGACCGGTTGTTGACTGAGCGCATCTCCCACCGAGGGATCTGTCGGGTCACCGGGGTCAGTCGCTCCTGGTTCCGGCTCCACCTCAAACAGCTCGGCCGCAGTGTCCCACACGGCTTTGATGACCCGATGTCCCCAGCAAAAAAAGCCTGAGCATTCCAGCACCCTTGCGGAGGGTGCTGGAATGCGACGAATTATGCACGTTCGTGAGAAACCGCCAGCGACCCCTCTGGATCTGGCTGGCCATGGACCGACACACCCGACGGATCGTTGGGTGCTTCCTGGGCCCACGTGACACCCTGGGTGCCTCTGGGTTGTGGCACAGCCTCGAAACACCGTACCTGGACGCGGTCTGTCATACAGACCGCTTGGCCGCGTACAAGAGTGTCGTGTTCGGGAACCGGCACCGGATCGGCGGCACCCAACACATCGAGCGCTTCAACGCGACCTTGCGCGCCCGTCTGGCGCATCTGGTGCGCCGTTCGCTGTCGTTTTGCCGGCGTCAGTCTCACCTGGAAACCGTCGTCTGGCTCTTCATTCACCGCTACAACGCGTCATTACCCTGAACCCTCGACGCACCCGACTTCCACCCCTAGCCATACTTCGCCTTGTGTTCCTTCTTCTGCCGGGCGTAGTCCTCGTTCGCTTCGGCCTGGTCCCACTTGGCCTTGAAGATGCGGGCCGATTCGGCCTTGACCGGGTCTTCGGGGGTGCGGGGCAGTTCAGGGCGGCCGTGGGCGCCGCTCTGGCCTTTCTTGTCGTCGGGCACGGGGCCATCGTACTTTTTGCCGCCCTTGTGGTTGGCGTAGCGCCGCGAGCGGGTGAAGCCCATTTGCAAGAACTTGCGGGCCATATCGGCGCCCACAAAGTCACCGGCTTTCAAGTAAGCCAGGAACAGGCCGTAAATGGTCTCGCTGCTTTCACGCGCGGCGTCCGGCGTGGCAAAGCGCCAGTGCGGCAGAATCTCGCCCTTGTACGGCTGCACCAGCAGTACCCCCTGTTCCCCCACCCCCACCCGGTACAGCTCGGGGTGGGCGCGCAGGTCCAGGGTGCGGTAATCCAGGGAGTAGTCAAATTTGGGCATAGGTGTCTTGTAGAAAGGGGTGGGCTACTGGGAAGGTCTGGCGGCCTCTCGCTTGCTCGGCGGCTCTGCAAGCCTCACAGCGACTCCCAGTTGGGGCGCCGTTGGCCCCGCGCTTCCACTTCTGCTAATGCTTTCGGATGTTCACTCAGTTCGGCCCAGAGCACTTAAGGGAACTTGCCCTCAAGTGCTCTGGAGTCTGCTGCTAGTTCAGATACTGGTCGTCCATCATAGCCTGAAGCATCCAGCGAATCTTGTCGATGGTCTGGGCATAGCCGTTGTACATGTCGGCGGTGGCAGGGTCATTGGCCTCGTCCACGGTCTGCGAATCGTCGCGGTAGCCCTTGCCCACGCGGGTCAGGTCGGCCACCAGGTCGGCCACCTGGGTGCGGGCATCGCGCACGGTTTCGGTGGGCACCTGCACGGTGCTGTGGCGCTCGATGTCGGCAGGCGCGGCGATGGGGCTGCCGCCCAGGGCCACCAGGCGCTCTGCCTGCTCGTCAATGCCGGGGAAAATCTCGGCAATGAACTCGTCATAGGCCAGGTGCAGGTCACGGAAGAACCGCCCGCGAATGTCCCAGTGGTACTTCTTGAACTTCAGATACAGGCTGATGGTGGTCGCCAGGTTGCGCTGCAGGGTCTCGGCCACAGTGCCGAACTCGTCTTCAGAGAGGTAGGCGTGGTCCACCAGGGCGTTGTTGGTGGTGTTCAGGTGTGCGGCGTCGGCCCCGGCACTGCCGGTGGCCTGGCCCGCCACGGGCTTGCCGTCGCTGGTCGCGGCTGGGGCTGACCCTTCGGCGCTCAGGCGGTCCTTCTTGGCCTTGCTCTTATCGGCGCTCCTGTCGGCGCCTTTGGCCGCGCTGGTCTTGTCGGGGCTACTCTTGCCTTTCTTGGTCATGCGGTCACCGTACCGCTGGGCCGCAGCCGGCGCCTATACGGGCTTTCTTCACGCTCGGGCGAAGGTCAGGCCACTGGGCTGCACGCTGAGGGTCACCTGGCCGGCCTCCAGCAGCTCGGTCAGGTGGGCCGCCACCACCGCCCGGTTCAGCACCGCCGCCCCAGCAGTGGTCATCGTCACGTCCAGCGCCTCGCACACGCGCCCCAGGAGTTCATCGGTGGAGGCTGGCCCCATCTCCACCCCGCCCAGCACCGCCGCCGTGGTGCGCGCGTAGGCCGCCAGATTGGCGGCGGCCAGCCCCGGCAGGTCGGTGGTGGGGGCGCCGTGACCGGGCAGGGTCACCCGCACGCCGGGCAAGCGCCCCAGCCGCGCCGCACTGGCTTTCTGCGCCCCCGAATCGGCACAGAAGGTCAGGGGATGTTTCTCCAGCGCCTCCGGGCCAAACAGGGCGTCGGCGGCATACAGCACGTCGCCGGCGCGCACCGCCACCATCTGGAGGGCGTGCCCAGGCACCTCCAGCAGCTCCAAGGTGACGCCCCCCAGCGTCAGGGGACCTGTGGCCGTCAGCGGCCGCGCGGGACTGGCGGGGGCCAGCAGAAATTTGCCTTGCAACTCGCGCGGAGGCCGGGCGCCGAACAGCCCCCAGGGTTCCAGCAGCGGCTGGGCGATGATGGCGGCTTCCAGCGGCGGCGCGTAGACCTCTAGCCCCGGAAAACGCTTGAGAAGAAAGGCGTTGCCGCCGTGGTGGTCGGCGTGGCTGTGGGTGTTCAGGAGGGCGCTGGGCGTCAGACCTTCGCCCTCGACAGCCCGCAGCAGTTTGCGCGCGTGGCTGTCGTCCAGCCCGGTGTCCACCAGCAGCGCCCCGCCGTGACCATTGGCCAGCACGAGGCTATTCACCGCGCCCGGCAGGTAAAAGACGCCAGGGGCCAGAGGGGTCAGGAGACTCATGGCCTTCACAGTACGGGGGCCAGGGCAGACGGACCCCTGCCCACCCCCGCGCGGCAGTGGAGTAGGCTGCCGCATATGGCTCCTGCTGAACGCAGCCCGCTCATGAAGTGGTTTCTGGAAACCAACCAGCCCGAACCCGAAGGCTTTTACGAGGACGAGCGCGAGGTCGCCGCCCAGCACCATACCCAGCCGTGGTGGAAGGTCATGTGCCTGACGGGCGTGGACTATTTCTCGACGCTGGGGTATCAGCCGGGCATCGCCGCGCTGGCGGCCGGCGCCCTGTCGCCGGTGGCCACCCTGGTCCTGGTCCTGGTCACGCTGCTGGGTGCCCTGCCCATGTACCGCCGCGTCGCAGAGGAAAGCCCCCACGGCGACGGCAGTCTGTCCATGCTCGAACGACTCCTGAGCTACTGGCCCAGCAAGATGCTGGTCCTGAGCCTCATCGGCTTCGTGGCGACTGGTTTTGTCATCACCATCACCCTGTCGGCCGCCGACGCCACCGCCCACCTGATCGAAAACCCGCTGCTGCAAGAGGCCCTGGAAGGCCGCCACGTTGGCATCACCCTGCTGCTGATTGCGCTGCTGGGGGCCGTGTTCCTGAAAGGCTTCAAGGAAGCTGTGGGCATTGCCGTGGGGATTGTGGCCCTGTACCTGGGTCTGAGCCTGGTGGTGGCGGGCAGCGGCCTGATGGATATCGTGGCCCGCCCTGAACTGCTCAGAGAGTGGTGGACGGCCCTGGGACAGGCGTATCTCTCGCCGCTGGCCATGCTGGGCGCGGCGCTGCTGGTGTTCCCGGCCCTGGCACTGGGCCTCTCGGGGTTCGAGACCGGCGTGGTCGTCATGCCGCTGGTAAAAGGCGACCCCGACGACACCCGCCAGAAGCCGCTGGGCCGCATTAGCAATGCCAAGAAGCTGCTCACGGCCGCCGCCCTGGTGATGTCGGTCATGCTGCTGGCGTCCTCGGTGGTCACCACGCTGCTGATTCCCCGGCACGAGTTCTGGGCCGCCACCAGCGTGAGCAAGCCGGTCAGCACCGCCGACATCCGCGCCGGGCGGGCCGTGGTCAATGTGCCGCTGGACCATCCCACCCGCCCACGCGAGATTTACAGCTTTCTGGTGCCAGCCGGCCGCAGCGGCACCTTTACCGTCGAGGCGAACACGGTGGGGGGCCTGGTGCCCATGCTGGTCACGGTCCGGCCAGGCGGCTCGGCCACCACCGTCACGGTCGCCACGCCGCCCGGCAAGGCCAACGGGCGCGCGCTGGCGTACCTGGCCCACGAGCGCTTCGGCAACGCCTTTGGCACCCTCTACGACGTGGCCACCATCCTGATTCTGTGGTTCGCCGGAGCCTCGGCGCTGGCGGGGCTGCTGAATATCGTGCCGCGTTACCTGCCACGCTACGGCATGGCCCCCGACTGGGCGCGCGCCACGCGGCCACTGGTGCTGCTGTTCGTGGGCATCAGCGCACTGGTGACCATCCTGTTCGAGGCCAATGTAGACGCCCAGGCCGGCGCCTACGCCACGGGCGTGCTGGCCCTGATGACCTCGGCGGCAGTGGCGGTCTTTCTGACCGAATGGCGGCGGGGACACCGGGGCGCGGCGGCCGCCTTTGCCCTGGTCAGCGTGGTGTTCATCTACACCAGCGTGGTCACGGTCAGCGAGCGCCCCGAAGGCCTGTACATCGCCCTGCTGTTCGTGCTGGGCATCCTGATGGTAAGCGTGGCCTCGCGCATTGGCCGCAGCACTGAGCTGCGCGTGCAGCGCGTAGACCTTGACGACACCGCCCGGACCATGCTGGACGAGGTGAGCGCGCGCGGCCTGCCGGTACGCTTTATCGCCAACCACCTGGACCAGGGCGACGACCTGGAATACCGCGAAAAGGCCCTGGATGTGCGGCTGGGTAACCACCTGTCGCCGGGCGAGGCCGCCCTGTTTTTAGAGGTCGCCATCCGGGACGCCAGCGACTTCAGCGCCGCCGTGCCGGTAACCGGCGTGCGGGTGGGACCGCACCTGATTCTGCGGGCCACGGGCCCCAGCGTGCCCAACACCCTGGCTGCCGTGCTGCTGCATGTGCGCGACCTGACAGGTACGCCCCCCCACGTCTACTTTGAATGGAGTGAGAAAGGACCCGCCGCCAACGCCCTGCGCTTTCTGCTGGCGGGCGAGGGCGACATTCCGCCGCTGACCCACGAAATTCTGCGTGTGGCCGAGGCCGACGCCGACCGGCGCCCACGGGTGCATGTGGGGGGCTAAGAGCAGAACCCAGAGCGGTCACTGGTGGCGACCAGTGGCCGCTTCTCAGACGAACGCTGAACGGGAGTTGAAAAAGGCGCCCCTGGTCTCAAGGTGGAACTGGCAGATGCTGTGAATACAGCTCTGCACCTGCTGGGCAGTCCCAAAATACTAACCGCACTTTCCTCAGGGTCACGATCTTAGCCGCAAAGCCCCGTGCGGCAGCGTTGGTCTCTAAGGCCGCTCTGCCCTGGTGTCGGCCGGCGGGACAACGCCAGGCCGGCCGGGTGTAGCCTGCCCGGCGTGAGGACACCCCCCGTTCCCTTTCGCCCCTCGGCGGCGCAGCTGGGCCTCGTGGCCGCCAACTTTCTGATGTGGGGCGGTTTCTTTGCCGTGATTCCCCTCGTCACGGTGCACTTCAGCGGTCCAGTGGCCCAGGGCGGGCTGGGCTGGGCGGCGGCCAGCGTGGGGCTGGTGCTGGGCCTGCGCCAGTTGACCCAGCAGGGCCTGACCGTATTTGGCGGCGCCTGGGCCGACCGCCTGGGGCCAAAACCGCTGATCGTCTGGGGCTGCGCGCTGCGGACCCTGGGCTTTGCCTGGATGGGCTTTTCGGACAGCCTGCCCGAGCTGCTCGCTTCGGCGCTGCTGGCTGGGGTGGGGGGCGGCCTGTTTGACGCGCCCAAGAGTGCGGCCATTACCCAGGTGACCCACCCCGACCACCGCACCCGCATGTTCAGCCTGACCAGCCTGTCGGGCAACGCCGGCATGGTGACGGGGCCCCTCCTCGGCACCGCGCTGCTGGGCCTGGGCTTCCGAACTGCGGCGCTGGTGGCGGCCAGCGTATACGTGCTGGCGGGCCTGGTGCTGGTCGTCACCCTGCCGCACCTGCGCCCCGAGGGCCGCCCTGGCAGCAGCCTGGCGGGCCTGCGGCAGGCCGCGAAAGACACCCGGTTTCGGCGCTTCACGCTGGTCCTGATTGGCTATTTCATCCTGAGCACGCAAATCAACGTGGCGGTCACCCTCAAGGCCATCAGCCTGGCGGGGCCGGGGGCCACGGGGCCGCTGTACGGCCTCTCGGCGGGACTGGCCGTCTTGCTGCAGTATCCGCTGCTGCGCCTGGTCGAGCGCTGGCTGCCGGTCAGAACGGCGCTGGTTACCGCCGTGGCCCTGGTGGGCCTCAGCCTGGGGCTGATGAGCCTGGCAGGCACCTTTCCGGCGCTGCTCGCCTGCGTGGCGCTCTATAGCCTGGGCACCATGATCGTGTACCCCACCCAGCAGACCCTGACCGCGCGCTTTGCGCCGGGCGCGCTGGTGGGCAGTTACTTCGGGTTCTCAGCCATCAGCCTGGGCGTGGGAGGGGCCGCCGGCAGCGTGCTGGGGGGCGCGCTGGTGGATACGGGCGCTCACCTGGGCCTGAGCGCCCTGCCGTGGTTGACCCTGGCGGCCATCGGGGGCGTCAGTGCAGTAGGCCTGGCCTGGGCGCTGCGAGGCTTTGATGGTGGCCCGGATGGAGATGCGGCCGACAGTTGAGGGCGGTGTTCCGCGCGGTAGATAGAGAGAGCTGCGACGTGGTCAAAGCCAGTGGACCGGGTACGGGCTCCAATTGAGTCGGGCAGACCACCCGATAAACTCTGAGCGAACTGGGAAAGCGGCGCAGCCGGCAAGAGCCAGAAGGAGAAGTTCCGGAGCCCGCGAGATGGAGTCGCAGCTGCTGCCCTCTCGGCTGGGCCGTGCTCAAGGGGACTCTGTACGAGAAGCGGCGCAGTGACACAGAAAGCCGCAACGTGCTGATGAGCAGGCTACAGCTCCCGTCTGCGACAAACCGGAACAGAACCCATGTCTAAACTTGACGCCCGGATATCATTTTTCTCCCTGTTGCTTCCCCCAGATTCAACCGTTGTTACAAATCATTGAAGAGGAGTCTGGAGAGCTGGCAAGTGGGCCAGACGGCCAATCCCCTCAAAGCAGGCGGCCAGACCCCACCGGGCCTGGCCGCTTGCTCCTGCTCAGGGCTTACGGCTGCGACCGGAAAGGGTCCAGGCTCAGGGCCGGCGCACTTTGCAGCGCCTGCACGCCTGCTTGCAGCAAGGTATCCACGCCCTGCGTGAGCTGGCGAATCTCGGGCTCACCCTCGGCGCGGGCCTGGTCGGGCTGCACCCGCTGCGGGTAGGGCGTGCCGTCAGGCTTGGCGTAATTCAGGATGGTCAGTTGCACGGCGCCCTCGCCTACGGGCCAGACGCGGGTGGCGGTGTTGCCCACACCCGCAGTTTCCTCACCGATGATGGGGCCGCGCCCGGCGTACTGAATCTCGAAGGCAAAGAACTCGCTGCACGAGGCGCTGCCCTCGTCCACCAGCACCGCTACCGGGCCGCTCCAGAGGTTGGGGTTACGCACGCTGCCGCGCACCATCCCGTCTTCAATGCGGGTGCCCCGGCTGACCACGGTGCGGTCGTTGCCGTCTGGGCTGCGCGCCACGCGGGTCAGGCTGGGCACAAAGGCACTGACCGCACTGTCGCACTCGGCCAGGCTGCCGCCGCCGTTGCCGCGCAGGTCCACAATCAGGCCCGTCGCGCCCCTCGCCTGCGCCTGCCCGACCAGGTCATGCACACCCTGGGCAATGCCGCCGCCCGACAGGAACGTGGGAATGCGCAGCACCGCCACCTCGCCGGCCCCGGCGCCAGGCACGAACGAGAGGCGCGGCAGGTCACGGGTGCTGCTCTCGCGCGCGGTGAGGGTCAGGGTCAGCGTCTCGGCGCGGCGCGTCACCCCCAGCACGATGGTCCGGCCTTCCTCGCGGGCGCGGCGCAGGTCCTCATAGACATACGGCTGGCCACCGATGGTTTGCAGCACGTCGCCGCGTTGCAGGCCCGCTTCTGCGGCGGCGCTGCCGGGCACCACTTCGGTCACCACACGGTTCTGGCCGTCTAAGCGGGCCAGTTTGACGCCAAACTGCAGGCGGTTGCCGCCAGTGGCACTGGCCACGAACTCGCGGTAATCCTCTGGGGTATTGAAGAAACTGTGGTCGTCCCCCAGGGCCGTCAGTTCGGCACTCAGCACGGGGTAGGCCTTGGCTTCTTCGCAGGTGTCGGGTGCAGGCGCACACACGGCGCTCAGGCGCAGCTGATACTCCTCGGTCAGGGCGGCGCGGTCCACGGTGGACAGGCCGCCGTACTGGTTCTGAATCAGCAGATTGACCTTGTTAAAGATGTCCTGCGCGGGCGAGACCACACCCTGCGCGGCGGCCCCAGGGGCCAGCGACGCGCCCAGCAGCAGGGCGGTCAGGCCGCCCAGACGCGCGGCGCGCAGAAACGGCAAAGAGGGCCGGGCGAAGACACGCGGTGCGGGACGGCGGGGGACAGGGCTGGTCATGGATGACCCTTATTCTGCCCGCAGCAGATGGGAATTTGGTGGGCCAGGATTGCGACGGCCGTTACAAGAAGCGCCCGCCCACACGACCTTTTTCTGGGCTACGCCACAGGTGACCGCTGATACAGTTCGACCAGGCGGCGCAGGAAACGCAGACCCGGCCCCAGGCTGCTGAGCTGCACCCATTCGTCGGTGCGGTGGGCGTTGCCACCCCGGTACACCCCCACGGCGGCGGCCGGCAGGCCATGCGGCACGGCGGCGTTGGCGTCGGTGCTGCTGGACGCCACACGAATGTCGGTCCGCACCTCGCGCGCGGCCTCGCGGACCAGAGGCAGGAGTTCGCCGCTGTCCAGGTCGCCGCCGGGGCGATCCCCCACCCGCTCCAGCTGCACCCGCACCCCAGCTTCCCGCGCCGCCGCATGCAGGGCCGCCACCGCCCGCGTATCCAGGTCCGAGAGCAGGCCCGCGTCCAGCGAGCGCAGGTCCAGCAGCAGTTCGGCCTGCCCGGCAATCGAGTTGACACTGGTGCCTCCGCCCGCCACCCCCACATTCAGGGTGGTACGCGGGCTGGTGGGCAGATGCAGCCCGTACAGGGCGCTGATGGCCCGGCCCAGAGCGTGCAGGGCGCTGGGCGCCTGGTCCCCCCACGAGTGGCCGCCTGGCCCCACAAAGGTCGCCCGGTAACGCCGCACCCCCACCGCCCGCGTGACCGCGATACCCAGGTAACCGTCCACCGCCACAAAGGCACCCAGGGCTGCGCGGTGCTGCGAGAGCAGGTGCTTGGCGCCTCGCAGGTCTCCCAGGCCTTCCTCGCCCACGTTGGCGGCAATCCAGAGCGGGCGGCGCAGGGTCACCGCCGCGCCGCGCAGATCGCGCAGCAGGGCTGTCACCACCGCGAGGCTGGCGCTGTTGTCCCCCACGCCGGGGCCGATCAGACGCCCACCTTCCTCGCGCACCGTCACGTCGGTGCCGGCCTCAAAGACCGTATCCAGGTGCGCGGCCAGCAGCAGGGCGGGGCGGCCCTCGGTGCCGGGCGGGGTGATGCGGGTCAGCACATTGCCGGCGTCGTCGCGCTCGGTGACGTAGCCCAGCTCGGTCCACAGCGCCGCGACCAGCGCGGCCCGCACCCCTTCCTCAAAGGTGGGGGCGGGGGTCTGGGCAATGCGGGCGAGGTACGACAGGGGCATTGCGGGCCATTGTAGTCGGGGAGGTGGGCCGTGGGTCATGGAGTGGAGGAAAAGAGACATGGGAGCGGGGCGCGGCTTCTGCACCGCGCCCCGCCTCTCCCCTCTTTTCTCTTACCGCCTGAGCATGCGGCTGCCGATCATGCCGGCCAGCCCCACCAGCCCGGCCTTCACCAGCGGGCTGCTGAGCATCCCACCCGGCGCAAAGGCCGCTTCCAGGGGACTCTTGCCGTCCTGGGCGGGGGCCTGGGCGGTGCGGGTGTAGGCGTCAATCAGGTCGTCGTCATCGTCATGACGGACGGTCTGCACCGGATTGCTGGGGCTGCGCACGATGGCGTCACCCATTTCACGGCGCTGATCTGCGCTCATGCCGCCGACGTAGTCGCGCATGATCTGCTGGCGCTCCTCGGGCGAGGCATTGTCCAGGTAATCGCGGATATAGGCCGCCGCTTCCTGCGGGCTGACCTGCCCGTCGCCGTTGGTGTCACGCGGGTCAAGGCGGGCCATCTGTTCGTGGCGATCTTTTTGCTGGAAGAACATGGAAACCTCCGTGGGAAAGCGGGCCGGGCGGCGCGCAGAGCCTCAGACCCATCTGTCTGGGCGGCGCCCACCGTGTTTGAACGGCCCCACCCTACGCAGCCCGGCGTGACCGCGCGTGAGGGGCGCCTTCAGTGGAGTTGAGAGAAGCAGTTGTGGGGTGGGTGGAACAGCCCAGCGCGTTCTGCCTTCCTGTTTTCACTTTCCATATCCCACACCCCACTTCCCGCCTTTTGGGACAATCCCACGCCCCCGGCGGCGCTACAGTCGGCCCTGTATGCGCTCACTGGTGCTGATTGGTCACGGCTCTCACCTGAACGGAGAATCGGCGGGCGCGGTGTACCGCTACGCGGAGTTGCTGCGCGGGCGCGGCCTGTTCGATGAAGTCATTGAGGGCTACTGGAAGGAAGAACCCTCGCTGCGGCAGGTGCTGAAAACCACGGCCAGCACGGACATCACGGTGATCCCCATGTTTATCTCTGAGGGGTACTTTACCGAGACCGTGATTCCGCGCGAGATGGGCCTGGGCCACCAGGGGCCGGTGCCTGAAGGAGGCGTGGCGCGCGTGATCGGCGGGCGCACCGTGCGCTACACGCTGCCTTACGGCGTTCACCCGGCCATGACCGACGTGATTCTGGCCCGCGCCCACGAGGCCCTGCCCGACGCCAGCCCGCAGGACACCGCCCTGATTGTGCTGGGCCACGGCACCACCCGCAATGAGAACAGCAGCCGCGTGATCTACCAGAACGCCGACCGCCTGAGAGCCAGCGGCCACTTTGCCGAGGTACACGCCCTGTTTCTGGACGAGGACCCGAAGGTGGGCACCTGGCCGGGCGTGGTGAAGGCCCCGCGCGTCGTGGTCGTGCCCTTTTTCGCCTCGGAAGGCTGGCATACCCTGGAAACCATTCCCGAGGATATGGGCCTGACCGGCACCGTCACGGCCTTTCCCGACCACCCGCACGGCCCGCAGCAGGTGTTTTACGCCAAGCCGGTGGGCACCCACGCGGCGGTGGCCGACGTGGTGCTGCACCTGGCCGAAGAGGCGCGCGGCGCAGGCGGCCAGGGCGACCACGAACGCGGGCACGAGGCGGCGTGGCAGACCTTTCTGGAGCGGGCGCGGGCGGGCCTGCGTGTAGGGGAGGTGCTGCTGACCCCCGAACTGGGCGTCTTCGAGCTGCGGCACATGCTCGACGAGGGGCTGCCTGGCGGCGAGCTGGTGACCCTGGTGACGCCCGAGGGGGTGCGTGACCGGACGCGCGTGACGGACGGCGGCGACCACCGCCCGGTGCATACCCTGCGCACCCTGCCGCGCGGCTGGCGCGCCGTGCTGAACGAAGCCGACCTGCGCCGCGCCGTGCATTACCTGTATCCGGCCGTCGTGGAAGAGACGTACGCCCATTCCTGCCACGCGCTGCGGCATACGCCCTGGGCCACCACCGCGCGGCGCCAGACCGGCATTTACGCCAAGGTGCAAAAGGCCACGCCTGCCCAGGTCGAACATGTGGCGCAGGAGGTCTGTAGCGGCTGCCTGCGCACCCGCCTGTGGGCCGGCGAGCGCCTGACCTTCACCTTCCTGGACGGGGTGCCGGGCGGCCTGCCCTGCGCCGAGGCCTGCACCTTTCTGGTGGCCGAGGTGCGTGAAGAAGTCAGCGGCAAGCGCGGCGCCGGGCACGGGCACGGGCACTAGGCGCCCTTTCTGAAACTAGGGCTTGTCGGCCAAGGTGTCATCAAGACCTCCCGCCATGCGCTGTGGCATCGTGGAACAGCTCCACCGGGTGACGTCGAAATCTGACCAGGCATGGTCATTGCTGGAGAAGAAAGTGATCTGAAGGCCGCTTTCGAAATTGAGCGTGAGGGAGGGAAGCGCGTTTCTCACCCCGTATGACCACCCGTGAAGGATCTCGCCCCAGAGATCCAGTTCGCGGGTTAGATCACGCAGGGGCCAGAACATCCCGTCCTCAGGAACTGCGAACGCTTCAGGTGCCTTCTCCCAGCGTTGGACGTACAGCATGAGGCCATCGGCGAACATCCGCCACCACTGTCCCTCGACCAGCACGAAGACCTGATGTGGCGAGTAGACCTCATCGTGCCTCCTGTACTCCTGCCCTACGAGCTGTTCAAGGACTTTCCCGGCGAACTCAGGCCCTTCGCCTTGGAATATCAGATCGTAGTCATGGGTGCGCATACCTCAGTTTGACCCGTGAACTTGGCCGACACGCACTAGACCGCGTCACTGGACCCTGTCACCAGGCCCCAAACGCCCTTTTCGTCCCAGTCCTCTGAACACCCTGGCCGCCCCGCGCAGCCGGGGTGTTACGCTGGGGTACGGCAGACCTTCCGGGGCCACTGCACACCATGTCCACCCGCGTCCCGAGAGACGCCCCGCGCCCGGCGCGGTAAGCCCGTCCGAGAGACGGCGATGGAGACAGCCCATGTTCAGCACCGCGACATCCAGGCGTCGCCCCGACCAAGTTACGGGGGACGCCTGTCCTACTTGGCCCGCCCAGGGCACGGAGACCGCATGACCACCAGAGGCGCACTGAAGTATGAGGGCAAGGCCAAGCGCGTGTACGCCACCGACACTGCCGAGGAGTATGTGGTGGAGTACAAGGATGACGCCACCGCCTTTAACGGCGTGAAAAAGGCCCAGATTGGCGGCAAGGGCGCGGTGAACAACGCCATCACGGCCCACCTCTTTCCGCAGCTGGAAGCGGCTGGGATTCCGACGCACTTTCTGGCGCAGCTCTCTGAGACCGAGCAGCGCGTGCGGGCTGTGACCATCATTCCGGTGGAGGTCATCGTGCGGAACGTGGCGGCCGGGTCGTTCAGCAAACGCCTGGGCATCGAGGAAGGGACGGCCCTGGCGCGTCCCGTGGTGGAGTTCTGCTACAAGAGTGACGCTCTGGGCGACCCCCTCATCAATACGGACACTGCCGTGGCCCTGGGCTGGACCACCCCCGGAGAACTGGACCGCATCCGCGAACTGGCGCTGAAGGTGCAGGCCTTCCTGGTGCCGTATTTCGCGGCGCGCGGCGTAAAGCTGATTGATTTCAAGCTGGAATTCGGCCGGACCGCCGACGGCACCGTCATCCTGGCCGACGAAATCAGCCCGGACACCTGCCGCTTCTGGGACGCCCAGACGGGCGAGAAGCTCGACAAAGACCGCTTCCGCCGCGACCTGGGCGGCGTGGAAGACGCCTACAACGAGATGCTGCGCCGCGTGATGGCGCCCGCCGGCACCTGACCCATGACGCCTGGCCCCTCCCCCCTTGCCCACGCCTGGGCGTTTGACGAACTGCGCACCGCTGGCCCCGAACATCTGGACGCCGGCCAGGTGGCGGCCTACGACGCGCGCGCCCAGTTCGACCCGGCGCCCGACATCGACGTTCTAAAAGCCCTGGGCCTCTCCCGGCAGGACACGGTGCTGGACATGGGGGCGGGCACAGGCACTTTCGCGGTGGCCGCGGCGCCCCTGTGCCGGCAGGTGCTGCTGGTCGAGCCTTCACGCGCCATGCTGGACGCGGCCGCCGAAAAGCTCAGGGCCGCCGCCCTGGACAACGTCAGGCTGATCAAAGGCAGCTTTCTGAGTCTTCAGGTGGCGTCGCCCGTGGAGTTCATCTTCTGCCGCAACGCCCTGCACCATCTGCCGGATTTCTGGAAGGTGCAGGCCCTGCGGCGGCTGCGCGCAGCCCTGAAGCCAGGCGGCGTGCTGCGCCTGAAAGACATCGCCTTTTCCTTTGCTCCTGCCCAGACCGAGGCCAGTCTCTCGCAGTGGCTGGAAGCGGCCGCGCACTATCCGCCCGGCAGCTACACCGCCGACATGCTGGCCACCCACATCCGGGAAGAATTCAGCACCTTTACCTGGCTGCTGGAACCCATGCTGGAACGCAGCGGCTTTTGCATTGAGCAGGCCGAGTACAGTTCGTCCGGCGTCTTTGCCGCCTACATCTGCCGCGCCGCCTGAACGCGCGATTTCTGGAGCCTTTTATGTCCACCTACAAAGCCAAAGTGTTCGTGACCCTCAAGCCCAGCATCCTTGACCCCCAGGGCCGCACCGTAGAGCGCGCCCTGTCGCACCTGGACCACGGCAACGTGGCCGGGGTGCGCGTGGGCAAGTACATCGAATTGACCCTGACCGGCACCCGCGAGGCCGCCGAAGCGCAGCTGAAAGACATCACCGAAAATGTGCTGAGTAACCCCGTCATGGAAGACGCCCGCTGGGAGCTGGAGGAGGCGTGAACACCGCCGTTATCCAGTTCCCAGGGTCCAACTGCGACGGCGACGCCCTGCACGCCGCGCAGCTGCTGCTGGACGAACGCAGCCAGTTTGTCTGGCACACCGAGGCGCAGCTGCCCCAGGGCACCGACCTCGTGTTTTTGCCCGGCGGCTTTTCTTACGGCGACCACCTGCGAAGCGGCGCGATTGCCGCTCGCAGCCCGATTATGGAAGCGGTGAAAGCCCACGCCGAGCGCGGCGGCTTTGTGCTGGGCGTGTGCAACGGCTTTCAGGTGCTGACCGAATCGGGCCTGCTCCCCGGTGCCCTGAGCCGCAACCGCGAGCTGCACTTTATGTGCAGGCCCGTGCATCTGCGCGTGGAAAACACGGGCACGGCGTTTACCCGTGCCTATGCCCAGGGTCAGGTCATCGAAATTCCGATTGCCCACGGCGAGGGCAACTACTACGCAGACCCAGACACCATTGCCCAGCTGGAAGATGAGGGGCGCGTGGTGTTCCGCTACGTGGACAACCCCAACGGGTCGCTGAATGACATTGCCGGCATCGTGAACGCGCGCGGCAACGTGCTGGGCATGATGCCGCACCCCGAACGCGCCGTGGAAGCCCTGCTGGGCAGCGAAGACGGCCGGGGCTTGTTCGAGAGCCTGACGGCCGCGCTGGCTGCGCGATAAAACATGGGCCGCCTGCCGTGGGACACGCTGCTGCTGTGGGGCAGCGCTGCTTTGCTGCTGGCGCTGGTGCTGCTGCCTGTCTTCACGGCCTGGCGTGTTCCGGCCCTGCTGCCCTGGCCCAGAGCGGGACTGGCCGTTGGGGCGGCGCTGCTGGCAGCTGTGGTGCTCACCGTGCTGCTGACCTTCGCCCTCGGCCTGCTCGGCACTGTCGCGCCCACCTGGAACCCCTACCGCAGCGCCGCTTTTGAACCTGTGGACGCTGGCCTCTTTGAACTGTTCCTGAGCGCTTTTTTAGCGCTGGTGCTGACGGCCGGCGGCCTGCTCTGGTGGCTGCGGGCGCTGGCAGAGAGGGGACAGCCGTGACACTTGGCACCTTATTTGAAGCTTGTCGCGCCCTATTTGGCCAACTATTGGACGCCGAATTTACCGCGTTTATGGCCGCTTTGGGTAATTGCCCTGCCCAGCAGTTCAATACAGCGTTGACAGGTCACAGCCCCGCTTGGCATGCCCTACACATCATGGACTGGACACGCGCCACCATTCAGCCGGGCCTGAGTGGCCTCAATCCCAGCCACACCTTGAGTTATCTAGGGTTTGAGCAAGCTTCTTGGGTCCAAGCTGTTTATGGCCCTTCGCTGGCTTCAGAACCGGATACCTCGGCCACCATCTTGAACGCTCTCCACTCCGTTTTCGATGCTGCGCCGAACGCTCTTCACCACGCTCCAGCTGAACGTTTCAGTGATGAGGCCAGCCAGCCAGCCCTGAAAAAACCTCGCGGCGTGGTGGACAGCCTGTCGTATCACCTTCGCCATACCGCCTATCACCGGGGTCAAGTCGCCCTGGTTCTCAAGGAGTTTCCATGACCCAAGCCGCCCCTTCTCTCCGTGACCGCGCCGGCACCTTTGGCCTGACCACCGAAGAATTCGACCTGCTGGTTTCGCGCATTGGCCGCGAGCCGAACGCCCTGGAAGCCGCCATCGTAGGCGCCATGTGGTCCGAGCACTGCGGGTACAAGAACAGCCGCCCGCTGTTCCGCCACTTTCCGACCACGGGGCCGCAGGTTCTCCAGGGGCCCGGCGAGAATGCAGGCGTGGTGGACATTGGCGACGGCTGGGGCGTGGCCTTCAAGATGGAAAGCCACAACCACCCGTCGGCCGTGGAGCCCGTGCAGGGTGCGGCCACCGGCGTGGGCGGCATTCTGCGCGACATCTTCGCTATGGGCGCGCGGCCTTTTGCCGTGCTGGACAGCCTGCGCTTTGGCAACCCCGACAGCCCCCGCACCAGGTTTCTGGTGAATGGCGTGGTGGACGGCATTGCCCACTACGGCAACGCCATTGGCGTGCCCACCGTGGGCGGCGAGGTGACCTTTCACCCCAGCTACCAGGAAAACCCGTTGGTGAACGTGATGGCCCTGGGCCTGATGCGCCACGAAGACCTGGCCAAGGGCACGATGGGCGAGGTCGGCAACACCATTGTCTACGTCGGCAGTAAAACCGGGCGTGACGGCCTGGGCGGCGCCGTATTTGCCTCGGCGGATCTCAGCAACGCCAGTCAGGCCGACCGCCCTGCCGTGCAGGTGGGCGACCCCTTCATGGAAAAGCTGCTGCTGGAAGCCACGCTGGAAGCCATTCAGGCCGGCGTGGTGGCGGGGGTGCAGGACATGGGCGCCGCCGGACTGGTCTCCAGCACCTGCGAGATGGCTTACCGCGCGGAACTGGGCATCACCATGGACCTGGACCTCGTGCCCACCCGCGAAGAAGGCATGGTGCCCATGGAGCTGTGCCTGAGCGAAAGCCAGGAGCGCATGATTCTGGTCCCCGTACCCGGTAAGGAACAGGACTTGCTGGACCTGCTGGCCAAGTGGGAGCTGGACGTGGTGACGATTGGGCAGGTGGAGGCCCACCACAACTACCGCCTGACCTGGCGCGGCGAGGTCGTCTGTGACCTGCCCGTGGCGCTGCTGAACGAGGCCCCCAAGTACACCCGCGAGGGCGTGGAATCCGAGGAGATTAAAGCCAAGCGCGAACGCGACCTGAGCGGTGTGCCGGTGCCGGGCGACCTGGGCGCCGTGCTGGTGGACCTCCTGTCTCACCCGACTATTGCCAGCAAGCGGCCCATCTTTGAACGCTTTGACCATCAGGTCATGACGAATACCGTGGTCATGCCGGGCGCCGCCGACGCCGCCGTCATGCGCGTCAAGGGCAGCGGCATGGGCGTGGCCGCCACCAGCGACTGCAATCCGCGCTTCGTGTACCTGGACCCCTACGCGGGCGCCGCCGCCGCCGTGGCCGAAGCCGCCCGCAACCTGGCCTGCGTGGGCGCCACACCGCTGGCGATTACCGACAACCTCAACTTTGGCAACCCGCACCGCCCCGAGGTCTATTACCAGTTGGAACGCGCTGTACACGGCATTGCCGACGCCTGCCGCGCCCTGAATACCCCCGTGACGGGCGGCAACGTGAGCCTGTACAACCAGTACACCGAGGGCGACGAGCGCGTGGCCATTCACCCCACCCCGACCATCGGCATGGTGGGCGTGCTGCCGGACGTGACCAAGCGCGCCACACTGAACTTGAAGGGTGAAGGTCAGACCCTGTACCTGATTGGCGACCACGCCGACAGCATTGGCGCCAGCCAGTACCTCGAAACCTTGCATGGGCTGGAGGCTGGGCAGGTGCCCACGCTGGACCTGAACCGCGAGCAGGCCGTGATTGATGCCGCCCTGCACCTCATCCGTGCGGGCCTGACCGACACGGCCCACGACTGCGCCGAGGGCGGCCTGGCCGTGGCCCTGGCCGAGATGGCGATTGCCGGCGGCGTGGGTCTGAAGGTGGAGTTGGACGCTCCCGCCCATACCCGCCCGGACGCCGTGCTGTACGGCGAGGCCCACAGCCGCATCCTGGTTGCCACGCGCGATGAAGCTGACGTTGAGGCGGCGCTGGCGGAACGCGGCGTCCCGTTCAGCCGGTTAGGTGTGAGCGGTGGAACAAGCGTCACGATTGCCCTGCCGGCCCACCACATACACTTGAGCGTGAACCTTGACACGCTGCACCAGGCGTTCGATGCGCCGCTGAAAGGGATTCTGGGATGATTTTTGACCCCGTCACCGACAAACCCCAGGACGAATGCGGCGTGTTTGGCCTGTACTCGCCCGAAGCCAACGACCTGGCCTGGCTGACCTACCTGGGGCTGTTCGCCCTGCAGCACCGGGGCCAGGAGGCGGCGGGGATGTGCGTCTCGGACGGCGAGCGCTTTCATGTGGAAAAGGACCTGGGGCTGGTCACCCAGGTGTTCGACGAGCGCCGCCTGGACAGCGTGCGGCTGGCGAACGCCCGCGTGAGCATTGGGCACGTGCGCTACAGCACCACGGGCAGCAACCTGCGCTTTAACGCCCAGCCGCTGACGACCCGCACCAACAAGGGCATTCTGGGACTGGCCCACAACGGCAACTTCGTGAATGCCCGCGAAGTCCGCAACGCGATGCTGATGCAGGGCGCACTGTTTCAGACCACCAACGACAGCGAAGTGATGCTGAACCTGATTGCGCGCGAAGCCGACCTGGATCTGATTGAGGCCACCGCCGCCGCCATGAAGGAACTGAAAGGCGGCTTTGCCTGCGTGCTGATGAGCCGCACGCAACTGCTGGGCTTCCGCGACCCTAATGGCGTGCGGCCCCTGGTGATTGGCCAACGGGACGACGGCGCCTACGCTATTGCCAGCGAACCCTGCGCCCTGTACGCGGTGGGCGCCCGCCTGCTGCGCGACGTGCTGCCCGGCGAACTGGTCTGGGTGGACCGCAGCGGCCTGCATTCCCTGATGGTGCAGCCCCGCCAGCCGACGCCCTGCGCCTTCGAGTGGATTTACTTTGCCCGCAGTGACAGCCAGCTGGACGGCGTGGATAGCCACGAGAGCCGCATTCGCATGGGGCATCAGCTGGCCAAGGAACACCCCGTGGACGCCGATATTGTGGTGCCGGTGCCCGACAGCGGCATTGGCGCGGCTATTGGCTACGCACGCGAAAGCGGGATTCCCTTTGATTACGGCCTATACAAGAACCCGTATGCGGGCCGCACCTTCATTGCCCCCACCCAGGAGGCGCGCGAGCTGAAGGTGAAGATGAAACTCTCGCCCACCAGCGCCGTGCGGGGCAAACGGGTGGTGCTGGTGGACGACTCCATCGTGCGCGGCACGACCAGCCGCCAGATCGTGAACCTGCTGCGGGAAGCGGGCGCGACGGAAGTGCATTTCCGGGTGAGCAGCCCGCCCATCAAGCACCCGTGCTTTTACGGCATTGACACCGCTGCCCGTAAAGAACTGGTGGCGAGCACCCACAGCATCGAGGAAATCCGCGAGTTGATTGGGGCCGACACCCTGACCTTTATCAGTGAGCAGGGCATTCGGGAAGCGGTGAGTGGGCCGGGGTTGTGCCTGGCGTGTTTTAACGGGGAATATCCGGCAGGGACGCCATTGCTGAATGATGTGGATAAGCTGGCTCTGGAAGTTTGAATTTGCATGCTATTTTAAGGGTGCTCGGCTAGCTTGTTTTTCTGCGGCGTATTCGCTGCGGCAAACGGAATACCACTACTTGCGTCTTTCTTATAGGATCGAGATTTATCCACATAGCACGAGCAGCGCCGAATGTCCGCAGGAGGCGTTGTTCGCTGCCGCTGTTGAAAATCTTCCGCGAGAGAGGCGAGGCTGGGCAGGAACGCGAAATATCGAGCCGCCCCCTGACAACGACTAGAGGAAGCTAGCTGAGCAAAATATGCAAACCAAAGATGATTTAGCTAATGCGCTGGGCATCTCAAAATCTAAACTGACGTACTTTGCTTATGCCGTATCAGATAAGAGAAAGTACGTCAGTTTCTACGTAAAAAAGAGGTCTGGCGGGAAGCGGGTAATACATGCACCGAATCGCGGTCTAAAAGCCATACAGAGATCATTAGCGATCCTTCTGAGCGAGATATATCAGCCTTCGAATCCTCATTGCAATCATGGTTTCGGGAGAAATAGGGACATCATAACTAACGCACAGAGCCATATAGGCAGAAGGTACTTATTTAAATGCGATTTGAAAGACTTTTACCCTTCTATTAACGGCGCACGCATTTTTGGCGTATTAACTGCCGCTCCGTTTAATTTTAGCGATGAGGTAGCTCACCTCATTGCAATGCTCTCGACCAAAGACGGTGCTCTTCCTCAAGGTGCGCCAACTTCCCCTGTTCTGTCTAACATAATTATTAGGAAGCTAGATAGGAAAATGATGAATTTTGCTAAGAGTAGCGGAGGTCTATATACGAGATATGCCGACGATATAACTATATCTTACCGCACCATCTCAATGACACGAAGCGCCATAGATTCAGACGGAAATATATCGGATAGACTGAGACACATTATAGAGCATGAGGATTTCACATTAAACGAAAGTAAGACACGACTACTCACTAAAAGGAATAGGCAGATAGTAACCGGAGTGGTCATCAATGAGAAATTGAACGTCAAGAGAGGCTACATAAGAGACCTCAGGAATCTGATATATATACTGGTGCGCTACGGTGAGTCGGATGCAGTCAATGCTTACAACAAACACCACTTATTTGATAAGAGTGCAAAAGATATAAAAAGAGTGATTGAGGGGAGAATAAAGTTTCTGGAAAGAGTTAGGGGAAGAGAGGATGCAGTTGTTTTGAAGCTCATAGGAATGTACCAGCAGCACGACAAAGGCTTCCGCACTGACAAGGCTCCACCATACGACGATAACAAGATCGAAACTTTTAAAGTGAGGCTACTCGCGGAAGGAAAAACCGACTATAAACATCTTCAAATAGCATTTGAATTCTTTGCAGAGAGTAATTTATATCCTTCGCTCGATCTTAATTTGGAGCCTCATCCAGATATAGAGGGAATTAAGCATCTTGAGGCACACGTTAAAGTTTTAGAGAAGGTAACATTGGAGCATCTCCATATTGCTATATATGATTCTGATGATAAGACAATAAACGAAAGATACGCAAACGGGCCAAAGCAGCTTGGGAGCGACCTCTATGGATTTACTTTGCCACGACCAGGACACCTCCCCGCCGATCAGCCATTCTGTATTGAGATGTTATATACACCAAAGGACTTAACAACTCCCGATGAAAATGGTAGAAGAATCTTCTTAATAGATGAATTTGATAGGAATACGAATCACCATAAACAAGACAAAAGGATTACCACTAATAATAAGTCATGGGATAAATTGATTATTGATGACAAGGTTTTTAGATTAGATGAGAATCATAACATCGAGAGTATAAATTTGTCCAAAGCGGCTTTTGCATCATTTATAGAAAAGCGAAAGACTGCAGGCGATCCACCAGATCTACATGCTTTTAAAGCAATCTTCGATATGATAGATAAGATCGCCAGAACTTACTATGGAAAAAACACCTCTGAATTAGGCGAGAAGATTGATATTATCAAAACTTAAGATGAATTGATTATTTACGACTGGCTTTAATAGTTTTAATATTATAGTGAATTTTTAAGCCCGCATCCCCCCACCCTGCCTGTTCATCCATGCTGGCGGCTTCGGTGCAAAGCGGCCCAGAATCGTCTGCTGATCGTAGGCCAGGTACGCCTCGGCCCAGGGGAAGGTCTGGTTCAGCACGCGAATGGCCTCGCTGCTGCCCATGCCGTGGTCCAGCTGATACAGCACAAACTGTTCCGGCGTTTCTAAGCGCAGGTAGGTGGGCATACTCCCCGCGTATTCATCTAGCACGCTCTGAAACTCACCCACCGCGTCGGGCGTGGCGCTCTCCAAGTCAATAGTCACGTACATAACCTTGGGCACATCGGACAGCTGCTCCACACTCACCACTTCCTCGGCAATGGCGCGCAGGCCGCCGTCCTCGGATTCCAGTTCCACGATGATCAGGGCGGGCGTGTCATTCACCAGTTTGTCCTGAATGCGGTCGTAGGCGCGGCTAAAGGCCACCAGTTCGGTCTGCCCACTCTCGTCGGCCAGGATGAAGCGGGCCATCATGCCCCCTGACTTCGTGGGCTTCTTGACCACACTCTCGATCATCCCCGCCAGCACCGCCTTGATGCGCTTGCCGGGGGCCACGCTCTGCGTCTGAAACCAGGTGTCCAGGTCCGACACCCGGCAGCTGGCGGCCTCACGCAGGCCCTCGTGCTGCTCCAGCGGATGCCCAGAGATGTACAGGCCCAGCGCTTCTTTCTCGATAGACAGGCGTTCAAGGTTAGTGAAGGTCGGAATGCCGGCGCGGAGGGCGCGCTCCTGCTTGACCTCGTCCATGCCGAACATCATGGACATACCGCTCTGGGCGCGGGCGTTGACCTCGGCGGTGCCAGCGGCGTCTTCCAGCGCGTCCTCAACACTTTGCAGGAGCTGGTTGCGCTCGCCAAACTGGTCAAAGGCGCCGCTTTTAATCAGGCTTTCCAGGGCTTTGCGATTGCAGACCTTGTTGCCCAGGCGCGAGCAGAAGTCCGCCAGCGACTTATACCGCCCAGCACGCTCGCGCTCCTCCAGAATCTTGAGCACGGCAGCCTCGCCCAGACCCTTAATCGCGTACAGCCCGAACAGAATCTCCTCGCCCTGTACCGCAAAGTCGGCGGCCGAGCGGTTGATGTCCGGCGGCAGCACCTTTACGTCCATCTTGCGGGCGTCACTGACGTATTCCGCAACTTTATCGGAATCACGGCGCTCGACCGTTAAGAGGGCCGCCATGAATTGAACGGGATAGTTTGCTTTGAGCCAGGCGGTTTGATAAGTAATGACACCGTAGGCCGCCGAATGGCTGTTGTGCACCACGAGATCGTTCGCCACAAAGTTATGGGTGCCCGGCACTTCCAGATCGTAAGTCTGGGCCTCACCCGCTGGCTCAATACTGGTAATGGTGTCCCAGTACAGATCATCCGAGCAGGCGTCCAGCAGCGCCGCATCCTTGAAGAACTCGCCCAAGGTCTGAATCGTCGTGCGGCGGAAGCCTTTTTTGTGGGCTTTGGGCGCGCCGTAGAATTCTTTGGTGCAGACACCGGAACGGGTCTCAATCTCGCGCCAGCCCAGGCCGCTGGCCTGCTTGGCGGTCTGTACGCGCGCCTTGATACTGGCCGGCACCGTGTCGATTGTTTCGCGGCCCTGGGGCACGCTGGCGTAATAAGACCGCAGTGCGGCCAGTTGCTTATCGCGGCCCACCAGATGCGGCGAAATCACGTTCAGGAACTGGTCTATGCTGCGCCGCCCTACCAGATGCACGGTGTAGCCGGTGCGGCCTGCGGTGTCTTCTCCACGCGCGTACCCGAAATGCTTCTCGGTCACTTTGGCAACCATCCCCAGGCGCAGCAGGACATGGGCCAGGTCATCGGCCAGCTGCCGGGAGGAGGTGGCGGCGTAAGGCGTGGTATTACCCGCTCCGAACAGGAAGCCGTCGCCCGACCAGTACCGGCCTATCAGTACGGCCAGCGAATCGTTGTTGAGGCGGAAAGCGGCCGCAGGCAAAGCTTTTTCGGTGGCCTTTACCCCTGTCAGCCCCAGCCTTTCCAACCACAGCCGCACGCCAGACTTGCCACCTGCACCGCCGCGCACACCGCTCCCCAAATAAACATCGTGGACGTTCTGGCGCTCGGGACGCATCTTGACGCTGGGCCGGGTGTTCGGAAATTCGTCGGCCAGGGCCACCATATCGGCCACCTGCGCCTCACTCTGCGAATACAGATAGGCGCCGCAGGGGTGGCAGGTGTTGCCCTCGGCCAGCACCCAGCCCAGCAAGGCCGCTTCGTGGTTCGGCCAGGCCTCATTGCCCAGTTCGGGCAGGCGGGCAGGCGCGGCAATGCGGTCGCCCGGCCCCAGGTCTTCCACGTTGCGCCAGCCGTCCAGCGTCAGCAATGGGTGGTTGCCAGTGGCGGTCAGTTCGCGCCCCAGGGCCGTCCTGACTTTGAACACGGGCTTCACACCGTTGTCAAAGAATTGCCCGCTGGATCGCAGCTCCAGGCGGTAAGCCGCGTTGACGCTGGGCAGTTCAACTTGCTGACCTTCGCGGTACAGGTCCTCAATCCGGCGGAGCTCGCCGCCCGCCACCGGCACACGCGTATCGCCCGTCAAACATTTATTGAAGCCGTAATTTGCAAACGCATCGAGCAAATCGAAAAGTTTATTGCCCTCTTCTTTCGGCACACTGTTCTTCTCGGCGCCGTCTACAAAGATTTGCCTCTGCCGCTTCATCTCCTCGGCGTCTTTCTTGCCCATCGCCCGGCGCAGCAGGTCAGCGCCGCCCAGGGAGAAGCCCGCGACCTCCGAAGCGATCTGCATGATCTGCTCCTGGTAAACGGGAATACCGTAGGTTTCGGCCAGAATCTTTTCCAGGTGTTGTGCACTGGCCGGAAAGCCGTCGCGCACGTAGTCCACGTCTTCGATGCCGTGGTGGCGGCGGACATAGGTGGGAATGTTTTCCATCGGGCCGGGGCGGTACAGCGCCGACAGGGCGATGATGTCGGCCAGGCGGCGCGGCTTCAGGCGGCGGGAAGCGTCGGCAATCCCCGCCCCTTCCAGCTGAAACACGCCCTTGGTGTCGCCCCGGCTCATCAGTTCATAGGTCTTGGTGTCGTCGAAGGGAATGTCGTCGAAGGTGCCGTAGGTGGCCTCGAAGTCGGTGCCCGATTCCTTGAGGATGCGCTTGGCTTCATCCAAGAAGGACAGGGTGCGCAGGCCCAGGAAGTCCATCTTGATGAGGCCTATGTCTTCCACGGCCTTCATGTCGTACTGGCACACCATGCCCTCGCCGGAGGTGTCGCGCATGACGGGCACGAGGTCGGTGAGCTGCGTTTTGCCAATCACCACGCCCGCCGCGTGGACCGAGGCGTGGCGGGTCAGGCCTTCGAGTTTCAGCGCGAATTCGTAGGCTTCCAGCAGCTGTGCGTCTTCTGCCAGCAACTGCTGAATGTCTGGCACGGCGTCGCGCGCCTGTTCCAGGCTGTAGCTCTTGCCGAACTTGATCGGAATGAGCTTGCTGACCTTGTCTACCTTGGCGTATTCCAGGCCCATCACGCGCGCCACATCTTTCAGGCATGCCTTACTCGCCATCGTCCCGAAGGTGGCAATCTGCGCCACCTTGTCCTCGCCGTATTTGTCCTGCACATAGGCAATCACTTCGTTGCGCCTGGCGTCGTTGAAGTCAATATCGAAGTCGGGCATCGAGATGCGGTCGGGGTTCAGGAAGCGCTCGAACAGCAGCTCGAATTCGAGGGGATCGAGGTTGGTGATTCGCATGGCATAGGCCACGAGGCTGCCGGCCCCCGACCCACGACCCGGCCCCACAGAGATGTCCTGATCCTTGGCCCAGTTGATGTAATCCGCGACGATCAGGAAGTAGTCGGGGAAGCCCATGTTGTTGATGACGCTCAGCTCGTATTCCGCGCGGCGCAGGATGACCAGAGCGTGCAGGTGATGGGCGCGGGTGGTTTCCTCGTCAGGCTCGGACGGGTCAAGTTCAATGCTGGTGTCGCTGTCTCTCTGGCTGGCCTTGCGGCAATCCTCGTGCGCGTAGGCCGGCAGTTGGCCCGCCTCGGCCTGCGCCTCCATCCCTTCCAGTGACGGGTATTTCGTGTATTTCTCGCCCGCCGACTGGCCGCGCGTCTCCCAGATACTGCCCATGAAGGCCAGCAGGGTGAACAGGGTCTCCAAGTCGCAGGTCTGAGCGTCGCAGCCGTCCACCCGCTTCAGGACTGCTGGAGCATCCTCGCCCAATGCCTCCAGCGACCTCAGCGCGTAGTCACGCAGCAGGTTTTCCGTCGCGTGACCGGGATACCGCTTGACGGTCCCCCGGTAGGTCTGCACGCGCAGTTCCTCTTTCATGGTGCGGCCCTCGGGAATGGGCAGCTCGGGCATCTGGTACACACGCTTTTTGCCCACCGGCAGGTCCACATTGCACAGCTCGGCAATCATGGCGGTGTTGTCAAAGGGCTCCTCGCCCCAGTCGGCTACCGGCAGGGCGCGCTGCATTTCCTCTAGGTCCTTCACATAGAACTCGTCGCAGGGGAACTTGAATCGGTTCTCGTCGGCCAGCGTGGCTTTCGTCTGAATCGCCAGCAGCGTTTCATGAGCCGTGGCATCCGTCTTTTTCACATAGTGGCCGTCGTTGGTGGCCACCATGCCAATGCCCAGTTCCTGCGCCCACGCTCTGAGGATGGGGTTGTTCTTCTTCTGCTCGGGTAACCCGTGGTCCTGAACCTCGATGAAGTAGTTTTCCCCGAACAGCTCGCGGTACCACAGCAGGCGCTTCTTGGCGTCCTCTTCGCGGCCTTGCAGTAGCAGTTGCTGCACCTCGCTGCCCAGACAGCCGGAGAAAGCGATCACGCCTTTGTGGTGCTCCTGCAGCAGCTCGTGGTCAATGCGCGGCTTGTAGTAATAACCCTCGGTGTAGCCCCGGCTGCTTAGGCGGCAGAGGTTCTGGTAGCCCTCAAAGTCACGCGCCAGCAGGGTCAGGTGAAAGATGCCCTTCTCGCCGTCCTGCCCGCGCGTACGGTCGCGGCGGGTGCCCTGCCCCGGCACCACATAAGCCTCGTAGCCAATGATGGGTTTGACCCCCATGCCGGTCGCGTAGTTATAGAAGTGCACCGCGCCGTGCATGTTGCCGTGGTCGGTCATGGCCAGGGCCGGCGTGCAGCCCTCCGGCGTGACTTCCTTGGCCCATTTCAGCAGGTCCTTCAGTTTTGCCGCGCCGTCCAGCAGGCTGTACTGCGTGTGCTGGTGCAGGTGGGCAAAGCGCTTGGGCGCGCTTCCGCCGGGCGCCGTTGTGGGTTTACAGCACGAGCCGTCGGGCAGGTGGATATGGGGGGCAGCGGCGGCGTCGGGCGAGGTCACAGGGTCAGGATAGGGCGGAGGGATAAAGCGCACCGCGACGCGGCTCTCTTGACGACCCTCGCTGGCCCATGTCTGTCCTCCCAACCCACACCCTGATGAACTTGGCGGCCGGGGCGCGCCCCTTCACGTCCACTTCAGCGCGCCTGCTGTTCTACCTTTGGCCTTTCGCGGAACAAAAACCCGCAAGGGATCAGGAGGCCTGTCACCCACAGCGCTCCTCTGAGCCAGGAAAACCACTGTTCCAACTAGGCGGCAATCAAAGAGTCGCCGTTGTCGTTAAATCCGGCTACGAAAGAGAGGGCACCGTAACTCAGCACCACACCGCCAAAAGCCAGTGCCGAGAGCGCACTCAGGAGGCATCCAGCGGGTTTGACCTTCATGCCTATGACCCTAGCCAACCCCAGGTCGCGGAGCCGCCGCATCTGCCCAGCGTCAGGTTTTTGTAAGACCCCTGTAACCCCCGCCCCCGCACGCTAAGGCATGAGACCAGGCCAGCAGGAGCTGCGCTGGGCGTATCTGCTGTTCGCCCTGCTGGCCCTGGACAGTTTTCTGGTGGCGTGGCAGGTGCCGCGCCCCCTGGCCTTCTGGGTGCTGCTTCCTCTACTGGCGGTGCAGCTGATTGCCGCGTGGCTGGCGCCGCGCGTGGTCCGGATGGTGCGGGGCCACCGCCAGCTCCAGGAGTCTTACGCCGAGGAACTAGCGTTCGCCCGCCAACTGATGGAAAGCGTGGAACATGGGCTCACCGTGACCGATGAGGACGGCCGCTTTGTGTATGTCAACCGCGCCTACGCCCGGCTGCTGGGCACTGTGCCGGACAAGGTGCTGGGCCGCACCCCATTTGACTTCACTCTGCCCGAAGACCACGCCCAGCTGCTCGCGGCGCAGGCCGAGCGCCTGGGCGGCCAGAGTTCGTCGTACCGCACGCGGCTGCGCCACCACAGCGGCGCGGCGGTTGAGGTCGTGGTGACCGGGACGCCGCGCTGGCATGGGGGGCGCATCGTGGGCAACGTTGCGGCGGTGGTGCCCCTTCACGAGTTGGATCAGAATTAGTTAACGCTTTCAGGACGGGCTCTGCTTCCGGCAAGCCCCCTCATCTTCACCGCTTCTAAACTTGAGCCGACTACACTCAACTCTATTGACAGTCTTCAACTGTGGGCCTATGATGGATGGCAGTCAGAACTGCTGCCCACACGGCGGCAAATCCCCACCCTTACAGGAGTCAACATGCCCAAAGCCGTTGGAATTGACCTTGGTACCACCAACTCCGTTATCTCTGTCATGGAGGGCGGCCGCCCCGAAGTGATCGTGAATGCCGAAGGCGCCCGCACCACCCCCAGCGTCGTGGCCTACAAGGGCGACGAGCGCTTGGTCGGCCAGATTGCGCGTCGTCAGGCCGCGCTGAACCCCGCTGCCACCCTCTTTGAAGTCAAGCGCTTCATCGGCCGCCGCTGGGACGAAGTCAAAGAAGAAGCTGCGCGCAGCCCCTTCACCGTCAAAGAAGGCCCCGGCGGGTCGGTGCGGATTGAAGTGAACGGTAAGGACCTCGCCCCCGAGCAGGTCAGCGCCGAAGTGCTAAACAAACTGGTGCAGGACGCCAGCGCCAAGCTGGGCGAAAAGATCAAGGACGTGGTCGTCACCGTGCCCGCGTACTTCGACAACTCGCAGCGTGAAGCCACCAAGCAGGCCGGCGAGATTGCGGGCCTCAACGTGCTGCGCGTCATCAACGAGCCCACCGCCGCCGCGCTGGCCTACGGCCTGGAGCGCAAGGGCAACGAGACCGTGCTGGTCTTCGACCTGGGGGGTGGCACCTTTGACGTGACGATCCTCGAACTGGGCGACGGCGTCTTTGAAGTGAAGTCCACCTCCGGCGACACCCACCTGGGCGGCGCGGACTTCGACCAGCGCATCGTGGACTGGCTGGCAGGCGAGTTCCAGAAGGACAACTCCTTCGACCTGCGCAAGGACAAGCAGGCCCTGCAGCGCCTGATCGAAGCGTCCGAGAAGGCCAAGATTGATCTGTCGAGCGCCTCGGAAACGACCATCAGCCTGCCCTTTATCACCTTTGACCCCGAAACCCGCACCCCCATGCACTTGGAGCGCACGCTGAGCCGCGCCAAGTTCGAGGAACTGACCGCTGACCTGCTGCGCCGTGTCCGCAAGCCGGTGGAACAGGCCCTGGCCGACGCCAAGCTGGACGCGAGCAAGATTGACGAAGTGATTCTGGTGGGTGGCTCGACCCGCATTCCGGCTGTCAAGCGCATCGTGCAGGACATCATCGGCAAGACGCCCAACGAGAGCGTCAACCCCGACGAAGCCGTGGCACTCGGTGCTGCGGTGCAGGCCGGCATCATTCAGGGCGACTCGGCGCTGGGCGACATCGTGCTGGTGGACGTCACCCCGCTGACGCTGGGCGTGGAAGTCAAGGGCGGCATGATTGCGCCGATGATTACCCGCAACACCACGGTCCCCGCCAAGAAGACCGAGATCTACACCACCGCCGAGAACAACCAACCGGGCGTGGAGATCGTGGTGCTGCAGGGCGAGCGCCCCATGGCGAACGACAACAAGTCACTGGGCCGCTTCAAGCTTGAGGGCATTCCGCCCATGCGCGCTGGCCAGCCGCAGATTGAAGTCACCTTCGACATTGACGCCAACGGCATCCTGCACGTGACCGCCAAGGAAAAGACCAGCGGCAAGGAAGCCAGCATCCGCATCGAGAACACCACGACGCTGGACAAGGGCGATGTCGAGCGCATGGTCAAGGAAGCCGAGCAGAACGCCGCCGCCGACAAGCAGCGCCGCGAGAAAGTCGAGAAGCGCAACAACCTCGACTCTATGCGCGTGCAGGCGCTGGGCCAGATTGAGGAAAACGAAGGCGCCTCGCAGGAGGCCAAGGACAAACTCAAGGCCGCCGCCGACGAGGCCGAAGAAGCGGTGCGCGCCGACGACGACGCCAAGATTGACTCGGCCCAGAAGCGCCTGGAAGAAGAACTGCGTTCCTTCATGACGGCGGCGCAGGCCGGAGCACAGGGCCAGGACGCGGGCGCCCAGGGTCAACCCCAGGCGAACAAGGCCGACGACGACGTGATTGACGCGGATTTCAAGCCCGCCGAATAAGCGCACGTCCTCCGCACGACCACGACCACCCAGGGGAGAGGACGGCCAGCGCGCCGCCTCTCCCCTCCTGTTCTCCACTACTCTGGAACCAATGTTCCGCAAGCGAGGCCCCAAGATGACCGACGATCAGCGTAAGCCGGACGACACCGAGACCAAGACGATAGACGCCGAAACCGAACTGGACGTGCCCGAGACCGAAACCGACAATCTGGACGAGGATCAGGAGGCCGCCTTTGCTGGGCTGGACGGCCTGGACGAAGGCATGCTGGGTCAGGTGCAGGAAATGATGGCCAAGCTGGGCCGCGCCGATGAGCTGGAGAAGGAGAACGCCGACCTGAAGGGCCGTCTGGCCCGCCTGGCCGCTGACTTCGAGAACTACCGCCGCCGCACCCAGGAAGACGTGCAGGCCGCGCAGGGTCAGGGCGTCAGTAAGGCCGCCGAAGCGCTGATGCCGGTGTATGACGACATGGACCGCGCCGTGACGATGGGGGCTGCCGATCCGGCCAAGCTGGTGCCCGGAATGCAGGCCGTGCAGGGCAAGATTCTCAACGTCTTTTCTGGTCTGGGCCTGGAAGTCACCGGTAAGGAAGGCGAGGCCTTTGACCCCCAGTGGCACGAAGCGCTGCAGGTGGTGGCCGGCGACGAGGACGACGTGATTGTGCAGGTCTACCAACTGGGCTTCCGCATGGGGGACCGCCTGGTGCGGCCAGCCCGCGTGGTTGTGAGTAAAAAGGGTTGAGGGGGACGCGTTGATGGGTGATGGAGCACAGCAGAGGCGTCAGCCATCAACAGCCCGCGACCCGCTGCATGGGGTGACGCTGGAACGGTTGGTCACGCATCTGCACGACGAATACGGCTGGGAGGAACTGGCGCGGCGCATTCCTGTCAAGTGCTTTCAGACCAACCCCAGTATCAGCAGCAGCCTCAAGTTTCTACGCAAGACACCCTGGGCGCGCGAGCAGGTCGAGGGCGAGTATCTGAAACTGGGGCGCCGCGAGGATACCAATCCACTGATTGGGGCGCTGAAGGCCGGGACCCTGGGCGCCCATCAGACGGTCCCCAGTCAGACCAAAGCGCATGAGGCGCTGGGCTGGGCGCTGCGGCACGGGGAGGCAGAGGCCACCCTGGGGACCCTGCTGGGCCTGATTCAGGACGTGACGTTCTGGCAGGGCACCGCCCCCCTCCCGCTGCTGAACCTCGCCATTGACCGGGACGCGCCGCCCAGTTTCATCCGCGAGCTGCTGCGGCGCGGCGCTGACGCCAATGACAGCCGCTACTGGCTGCCGCTGCTGCATACGGTGGACGTGGAAGGTCTGGCGTATCAGTCTGGCCGCCGCGCGCCGCGTACCGATGTGCTGGACCTGTTGCTGACGCACGGGGCCACCCCGACCGCCGCTGACCCCAGAGGTCACACGGCCCTGGACATGGCCCGCACCTACGGCCTGAAGGCCGTCATCCATAAACTGGCCCCCAGCACACCGTCCTGACCCCTGGACCGACTGACGCCAGGACCCCCTGAAAGGAGGCGCCCCCCGTGGCCTACAAGGATTATTACGACGTGCTGGGCGTGTCGCGCGGTGCGTCCGACGCAGACATTAAAAGTGCCTACCGCAAGCTGGCCAAGCAGTACCACCCCGACAAGAATGCGGGCGACGAAAAGGCCGCCGAAAAGTTCAAGGAGATTGGCGAGGCCTACGCCGTCCTTTCTGACCCTGAGAAGCGCAAGGTCTTTGACCAATTCGGGCATACCGGGCACGTGCCGCCCGGCTACCCGGGTCCCGGCGCCGGGGGCTTTCAAGGGGGCGACTTTGCCGGCTTCGATTCCGGACAGTTCAGCGACTTCTTTCAGGGTCTGTTTGGCCGGGCTGGGGGGCGCGGCGGCGCGCCGGGGGGCGGCGGTTTCCAGGGGGGCGCCCAGGTCAATCTGGAAGACCTGCTGGGCGGCCTGGGGGGCGCAGGCCAGAGCCGACGCTTCGTGCAGAACGTCGAAGGCGAGCTTCAGGTGACGCTGGAGGAGGCGTTCAGCGGCTCGGATGAGGTCATCAATGTGGACGGCAAGCGCCTGTCGCTGAGGGTGCCGGCGGGGACGCGAGACGGCGCGCGGCTGCGCCTGGCGGGGCAGGGTCCGGGCGGCGGCGACGTGCTGCTGACCATCCGTGTACTTGAAGACGCCCGCTTTGACCTGGACGGCGACCACCTGAGCACCAGTGTGGATGTGCCGGCCCCAGTGGCGGCGCTGGGCGGCGACGTGACGGTCCAAACCCTCTCGGGCAAGGGCAACCTGAGCGTGCCGCCGGGCAGCAGCGGTGGGCGGCGCATGCGCCTGCGCGGCCAGGGCTGGCCCCGGCGCGACGGCACCCGAGGCGACCTGTACGTGAAACTCAATGTCACGGTGCCGGCCACACTCACGGACGACCAGAAAGAGCTGTACCGCCAGCTGCGTGAGCTGGGCTAAGGCTTAGGCGAAAGCAGGCCCACCCGCGCATTGGGGTGGGCTTCTTTTCGGTGGGCTACCGAGATGTAAGCCTTCAGCAAGCGCCAAGCTGATGCCTCTCAGCACGCCGCCCTCTGTCAATGTCGGGCGAGAGCCTCCATCAACCCGCAGCCGACGGCCTTTAAATCGTCGGCTGGCTGATGCCTTGCAGGGCCTTTTCATCGGCGCCGCCGCCCGTGCGGGTGGCCAGGTCGGCCAGGCTCACAATGCCGATCACCTTGCCTTCTTCGGTCACCGGCAAGCGGCGCACCTGGCGCTGGGCCATCTGCTCCGCTGCGGCCTGCACATCGGTCTGGCTGTCCAGGGTCAGAACGTTGCCGCTGGCGTAATCGCTGGCGGCACTGCCCAGGTCGTGTCCGTAAGCCACCGCGCGAATCACGATGTCGCGGTCAGTCAGGATGCCGCGCAGCTGGTCGCCGTCCATAATCAGGACGTTGCCAATGTCCTGCTCCCGCATCAGCGAGGCCACCTCTTTTAAGGTGGCACCAGCATCGGTGGTCGTCAGGTCGCTTGTCATGATGTCTTTGAGGGTGGTCATGCCCTGACGGTAGGGCGCAGTCACCAGCGCCCGCGTGGGAAGAGGCCTAAGAGCTGCCCTGGAAATCTACAGCCAGTCTTGAGTTAGGAGCTTCGCGCCAGGCTACCGATGAGCATTCACCTCTCCTTCTTGTGCCCAGCCCTGCGCCCTCTTTTCTGCCCTACAGCAAAAAGCACCTGGAACCGCATGGTTCCAGGTGCCTTGAATGCATCCGAGTCTTACTTCATCAGCCACTCGAAGGCGGTCTTGACGAGAATGTTCCGGCTGTTGGGGGTCAGCCCTTCCAGACCGAAGCCTATCGTGACGGTCCGGTAGTTGCCGCCGTCGTTGGCCACAATCGCGCCGGCATTCTCACCGGCATTCTGGGCGGTCACACGCGGACGGTTCTGGGTCTGCGCCTGGGTGTTCCCGCCCAGAATCTGTCCCAGCACGTTGTTGATGATGTTCACGGCAATCTGCTCGACTAGGCCACGCGGTTCCTGCACCTTCTGGGCCGCGCGGGTCTTGTTGGGGTCCACCCGGATGCTCTGGGCCGTGATGGTGCCGGCTGTGGCATTGGCCGTGCCCCACGAAGCCACCACGCTGCTGCCGCCCTGGTCAGCGATCACGTCGGGGTAGTACTGGTTGCCCGCGCTGCCCTGAGCGTTGAGGGTAAAGGCCGTGTTGCCAAAGGCGCCGCGCGTCACAAACTTGGCCTGACCGCTGCTGTCGGCCACAAAGCGGGTTTTCAGGGTGCCGGTGTAAAAGGCGCTGGTGCCAATATCATAGCCGATGTCCTGGCCGGTGATCATCAGGTTGCCGCCGCCCGCCACATACTGCCGCAGGGTGTTCTGGTCAGCCGCCGTGATGGTGTTCTGGTACTGCTCGCCCGTGGCCCACACCACGATATCGGCGCGCTGCATCTCGCTCAGGGGCACCGCGCCCTGGCTCTGGGTGTTCCACACGAAGGCCCCGCCGCTGACCGCATTGGCCTTGACGGCGTCACGCAGCGCAGCCGTCACATCGGCGCCCTGGCCCATGTCGTCGTCAACCAGCAGCACGCGAGGCTTTTTGCCGGTGCTGGGGGCCGGCGTAGGGGCCGGAGTTGGAGTGGGGGCAGGCGCCGTACCGGGGCGGTCTTTGATAAAGCAGCCCTTGCGTTGATTAGGCGCAGGGTCGCGGCCCCAGTCAGCCACAGTGCAGTTAAAGCCGTCGGTGCCCACGCCCGTCAGGTACTTGCCGTCGGTGCCGAACGCCGCGTCTTTCTGGCCGCTGAAGTTGCACTTGCTGCCTTCAAGGGCACACAGGCTGTAGCCCGCCGGGCCGGTGGGCTGAGCCGCTGGAGGGGTAGGAGTAGGCGTTGGGGTCGGGGTTGGCGTAGGGGCAGGTGGAGTCGGCGTGGGTGTGGGCGCCGGGGGCGTCGGTGTGGGTGCTGGGGCTGGGGTCCCGCCCGCCGTCACACCCAACTTGCCCAGGGCGCCGGGCACACTGATCTGGCCGTAACCCACGTTGTTGTTCTTGCTGCCGGCATTGCTGGCACTGGTGTACAGCGCGTTCTTGATGGCGTCCACGCTGGTCGTTGGCTTGGCCGAGAGCAGCAGGGCCACAGCCCCGGCGGCAATCGGACTGGCCTGCGACGACCCACTCAGGGCGCCGTACTTGCCATCTGGGAAGGCACTGGTGATTTCCACACCGGGGGCCGCGATGTCCGGCTTCACGAACACGCCCTTGATGGTGCTGTTCCAGTTCACTGGGCCACGGCTGCTGAAGCTGGCCACGTTGCCGCTCTGGTCCACGGCCCCCACACCAATGGCGTCCGGAAGGTTGCCGGGGCTCCCGGTGCTGCCGGCGGTGGGGCCAAAGTTACCGATGGCAAACACGGGCACCACGCCCGCCTGAATCATGTTCTGCACCGGCACGATAAATTCGTCGTAGGTGCCGGGAATCCCCAGGCTCATGTTCACCACGTCGGCGCCGTCGTCGGTGTCGGCGTTGTTGTCGGGGTCCAGCACATACTGCATCCCGGCAATTACCTGGGCAAAGGTGCCCTCGTTGTTGGGCAGGACCAGGGCGCTGATAACCGTGGCGCTGGGCGCCACGCCCACCGTGTCGCCCACCAGCAGGCCGGCGGTATGGGTGCCGTGGTTGGTGGTGTCGCGCGTGGCGGCACCCTGCACGCGGTCGCCCGCCGCGTTGAACTCGGCAAAGGCCCTGACCTTGCCGTTCAGCTGCGGGTGAGACGCGTCAATCCCGCTGTCGAGGTGCCCAATCTTGATGCCCTGGCCTTTAAAGCCGGCGGCCCAGGCCTGCGGCGCGCCAATTTTGGCCAGGTGCCAGGCCTCGCCGGGGGCAGCGGCGGCGGCGCTCAGGGCCACGGCGCGCTGGGGCTTGGGAATCTCGACCTTGAAGTTCTCGAACACGTCCGAAACAAAGGGCAGCAGCGCCAGCGCGCGCGCCTGCACTGGGGTCATGGGCAGGTAGATACTCTGGTCCAGCCACAGCTGCGTGGCCTTGCCCGAGTTCAGGGCCTGCCCCACGAAGCCCGCCACCGGCCCCAGCTGAGCCAGCTTGGTGTTCAGCTGCTGGCGCAGGTTCTTGAACTGGGCGCGGCCCCGCTCGTCGTTGGCAAACTGAAAGCGCACAATGACGCCCACCTGGGTCTGGTCACCCTTCTGGGCACGTTGCAGCAGGGTCGGGGACAACCGGCCAGCGCTGGCCTCGGACAGGCCGCCCAGGGTCAGGGCCGCGCCGAGCAGGAACACATTCCGCTTCATCATGCCGCTCAGGGTAGGGGCCGGGGCGTGACGCGCCCTGAAGAGAACGTGAGGAGACCTTGACCTCCCGTCAGGCGGGCATCAGGGGCAGGGGACGCTGCGCAGTGCCAGCCCAAAGTCAAGGCGGAGGGCCGCCTCATCTGCGGCCCCGTCTCTAGAAAGTCCAACTGCGCTCCCTGGCTCAGCGGGAGTAATCCACAATCAGTTCGCCCGTATCCACCTTGTGGTTGATCATGCTGGTGCGCTCGTAACTCAGCAGAATGCGGCCACTGGCCAGCTGTAACAGACTCAAGGTCCCTTTGACGGCCCGGCCCTGAATTCCGCTGCCACCAAACACTTTCCACTGAAAGCCAGAGCGCACTTCCAGGCCTCGGCTGGCGTCGTTGTTCGGCGCCACATTGACCGGCTGGGCGCTGAAGCCCTCGGGGCAGCGCATCTCACCGGTTTTCAGGTCAATGGTCACGCCACGCAGCACGCCGTTCATGGCCGGGCCGTCCCCAAAGGTGACGCGGTTGGCGTCTCTAGTAATAGCCAGACGGAAGCTCTTGCCGGTGGACACCAGGGTTTCCTGAAACACCACATACCGCTGGAAGTCACTCAGGGAGACGTTCAGGCGGGCGTCGTACGTCGGCTTGACGCCGCGCGCCGCACTGACCACAATCTGGCGCAGAACGCTTGAATCACCGCCCACGCTGGCCACCTTCAGCTCCAGGTCAACGGTCGAGATACTGGGCCGGCGGGCCAGCAGGGTGACACTCTGCGCCGTCTGGGGCAGCAGGGTCAGCAGCCGGGCCTGCCAGCCGCTGGGCAGCGCCGGGGTCAAGGGTGCCCCAGAGGTCTGTCCGGCGCACAGCAGGCCGAACAACAGGGCAAAAAGAACAGGGGGCCGGGCCAGCGTCATGCATCCGCGAGCATAGAGCCGCCGCGTGAGAATCTCCCGCTGACAGGCAACTCGAAAATGAACCGTCCGTCAGGGAAGGATCAGGTATCGGGGGAGTGCCGGGGGTACAGGCGACAGCTCTGAGCAGGACAGCAGAAAGCAGCCCACCTTCGACGTGAAAGTGGGCCGCTCTGGATTGGAATGAAGCGGGTGGGCTTACGCCTGCCCGACGCTGCCCAGGACGCGCATCTTGTGCTCGATGACCTGGCTCATCACGTCGCGGGCCGGGCCAAAGATTTTGCGGGGGTCAAACTCCTTGGGGTTGGCCAGGAGGGCTTCGCGGATGCCCACGGTGCTGGCCAGGCGCAGGTCGGTGTCCACATTCACCTTGGCAATGCCGTGCTGGGTCGCGCGCTGCAGGTCCTCGTCGGCAATCCCAGCCGCCTCGCCAATCTGGCCGCCGCCCGTGCGGAAGCGCTCCACGATTTCTGTGGGCACGCCGCTGGAGCCGTGCGCCACCAGCGGAATCCCCGTCAGCTCGGCAATCTTTTCGATGCGGGCGTGGTCAATGTAAGGCCGGCCCTTGCCCTTGTAGGCGCCGTGGCTGGTGCCGATGGCAATCGCCAGGTAGTCGGTGCCAGTCTGCTCGATAAACTGCACCGCTTCCTCGGGGTCGGTCAGAAAAGCGTCTTTCTCGTCTACGACGATGTGCTCTTCAATGCCGCCCAGACGCCCCAATTCGGACTCTACGCTGATGCCCATGGCGTGCGCGGCTTCCACGACGCGGCGAGTTTCTTTGACATTCTCGTCAAAGGGGTGGTGCGAGGCGTCAATCATGACGCTGGTAAAGCCCATCTTGATGGCTTTCAGGGCCGACTCGTAGGACGAGCCGTGGTCCAGGTGCAGGGCGACAGGGACAGTCGCGCGCGTGGCCAGGTCAATGACGATGTTGGCCAGGTCCTGCCCGCCGTACTTGATGGCGCCCTCGCTCATCTGCACCATCACGGGGCTGCGCAGCCGCTCTGCGGTATGGATAATCGCCTGGGTGATTTCCATGTTGTTCGTGTTAAACGAGCCGACGCCGTACTTGCCAGCGCGGGCGGGAACCAGAATGTCATTGCCGGTCACGAGCATGTGAGTGCCTCCTTGTAAGCGACCTCACTTTACCTGCCCGGCGCGCCAGTGCGTCCACACGGTCAGGTCAACCCCTCAGGCGCGGCGTAGCATGGCAGCCATGAGCCTCTCCCCTGCTCCGGCGGTTGACCTCGGCGCGGCCCTGTCGCGCCGAGCACAGAGCATGAACGCCAGCGCCATCCGCGAAATCCTGAAGGTCACCCAGCGCCCTGAGGTCATCAGCTTTGCCGGTGGCCTGCCTGCCCCGGAACTGTTCCCGATTGAAGAGGTGCGGGCCGCCGCCAACACGGTGCTGGACCGCTACGGTCCGGCGGCGCTGCAATATTCCACCACCGAGGGTCACCCGCCGCTGCGCGAGTGGCTGGCGGCCCAGGCGGGCATTCCGGCAGCCAACGTGCAGATCATGACGGGCAGCCAGCAGGGGCTGGACCTGCTGGGCAAGGTGCTGATTGACGAGGGAGACACGGTGCTGGTGGAGGCCCCGACCTATCTGGGCGCCCTGCAATCGTTTCAGCCGTACCTGCCGCGGTACGTGCAGCTGCCCACCGACGACGGCGGCATTGACGTGGAGGCGCTGGAAGAGGTCCTCAAAACCACCCCGGCCAAGCTGCTGTACGCCGTGCCCAACTTTCAGAACCCCACCGGGCGCACCCTGAGCGCCGAGCGGCGGCGCCGACTGGTCGAATTGACCGCGCAGTACGGCGTGCTGGTGATTGAGGACGACCCTTACGGCCAGTTGCGGTTTACCGGTGAACCCGCTCCCAGCCTCTACAGCCTGGGCCTGGCCCTCCACGGCGACCCGGACCGCAATCACGTGATCTATTCCAGCTCGTTTTCCAAAACGCTGGTGCCGGGGCTGCGCGACGCCTGGGTGCAGGCGGCCGCGCCCATCATGACCAAGCTGATTCAGGCCAAGCAGGGGGCAGACCTGCACACGCCGACCTTCAACCAGATGATCGTGGCCGAGCTGGTGCAGGAGGTCCTCCCCCGGCAAATCGAGCGGGTGCGGCAGGCTTACGGCGAGCGGGCGCGGTTCATGCTGGAGCGCATTCAGGCCGACTTCCCGCCCGAGGTCGCCTACACCACCCCGCAGGGCGGCATGTTCCTGTGGCTGACGCTGCCGCAGGGGGTGGACACGGCCGCCCTGTTGCCTGCCGCCGTCGAGCGGCGGGTGGCCTACGTCCCCGGCAGCCCCTTCTACGCCCTGGGCGGCGGCGAGAACACCCTGCGCCTGAGCTACACGAGCGCCACCCCCGCCCAGATAGAGACCGGGATTCACGCGCTGGGCGACTTGCTGCGCGGGGCCCTGTGACGCAGGCCACGCCGGGTGTGCTGGCCGAGGTCCGGCGCGAACGCGAGCGCCAGGACGCCAAATGGGGCGAGCAGAACCTGGACCCCGCCGTGTGGCTGATGATTCTGGGCGAGGAGGTCGGGGAGGCCAACAACGCCGCGCTGGAACACCTGATGGGCAACGCGCGTGACCTGAGCCATTACCGCACCGAACTCCTTCAGGTGGCGGCAGTCGCCGTGTCGGCGGTCGAGAGCCTGGACCGGCAGCAGGCCCGGCTGGCGGGCTCTGCCGACCAATGACCGCCTCTGCGCCCCTGGGCGTCTTCGACTCTGGCGTGGGCGGCCTGAGCATCCTGGCCGAACTACGCCGCGCGCTGCCCGGCGAGGACCTCCTCTATCTGGCCGACACCGCCCACGTTCCCTACGGCGCCCGCCCCGACGACGAGATTCGCACGCTAACCGACCGCGCCGTAACCGCTCTGCACGCCCAGGGGGTCAAGGGCGTCGTGGTGGCGTGCAACACGGCGTCCGCTTTTAGCCTGGGGCACCTGCGCGCCCGCTTTGACCTGCCGGTGATCGGGCTGGTCCCCGCCGTGAAACCGGCTGTGCAGGCCACGCGCAGCGGCGTGGTGGGCGTGCTGGCCACCCCCGGCACGCTGCGCGGCACCCTGCTGGCCGAGGTCATCCGAGAGTGGGCCGAGCCCGCAGGGGTGCAGGTCATCAAGGCCGTCAGCACCGAACTCGTGCCGCTGGTCGAGGCGGGGCAGGCCGACAGCGAGCGCACGCGGGCCGTCCTGCGCGACATCCTGACCCCGCTGGCGCAGGCCGGAGCCGACCAGTTGGTGCTGGGCTGCACCCATTACCCTTTTCTGGCGGGCAGCATCCGCGCCGAGTTCGGGGACACCTTCACGCTGCTGGACAGCGGCCCGGCGGTGGCGCGCCACACCCGCCGTGTGTTGGACGGCCGGGGCCTCCTGTCGGGTCAGACTGCGGGCGGCACCGAGCGCTACCTCGTGACCGGCGACCCCAGGACAACGGCGCCAGTGCTGACCACCCTGCTGGCCCGCAGCATGCACAATGGGACCCAAGACCACCGGGCGGCCCTGACGCCCAGAATCGAGACCATTCAGACATGAGCGCCCCACACCCCCCCAAACTGCCCCCCCGCGAAGGCCGCGACCTTCTGACGCCCCGCCCCGTTACGGTCAAGCGCGGCGTGAACCCCCACGCCCCCGGCAGCGCCCACCTGAGCATGGGACGCACCGAGATTCTGGCCACCGTGACCCTGGAAGACAAACCCGCGCCGCACATGCGGGGCAAGAAAGAGGGCTGGCTGACGGCCGAATATTCCATGCTGCCGCGCGCCACCACCGACCGTCAGGCCAGGGAGCGCAACTTGCAAAATGGCCGGCGCCACGAGATTCAGCGCCTGCTGGGCCGCGCCCTGCGCGCCGGGATGGACCTGCGCTTTTTTCGCAACCAGACCATCTACGTGGACTGCGACGTACTGGTCGCCGACGGCGGCACCCGCGTGGCCAGCATCCTGGCAGGCCACGCGGCGCTGCACGACTTCTGTGACCGCCTGATTCAAAAAGGCCAGCTGACCGACTGGCCCATTGTTCACAACGTGGGCGCCATCAGCGTGGGCCTGCTGGGCCAGGAGGTGCGCGTGGACCTCGACTACGCCGAGGACAAGGTGGCGCGCGCCGATCTGAATGTGGTCGCCACCGACACCGGCCTGATTATCGAGGTGCAGGGCGGCGCCGAGGAGGGTGCCCTGACCCACGAAGAATACGTGGGGCTGCTCCGGGCCGGCACCGACGCCGTGGGCGGCGTGCTGCGCGAGCTGAGCCGGCAACTCTCAGTGATTCAGGGCCTCTGAAGGTGGCCTGGGCCGGGGCTGCGCTACACTCCGGGGCAGTTCAAAGGCGGGGCCGTTTCAAGGAGGGCACATGAGCGTGACGAGATTCATCGGGCGGGCGCTGCTCGCAAGCATCTTTATCAAGAACGGCCTGGACCACCTGCAGAACCCCGAACCTATCGTGCGCGCCGCGCGCGGCGCCGAGGTCCCCGAACCCGAACTGGCCGTCAAGGCCAACAGCGGCGTCATGGTGGGCGCGGGCGCCCTGCTGGCCCTGGGGCTGTTTCCGCGCCTCAGCAGCACGGCCCTGGCGGCCAGCCTGATTCCCACCACCGTGATCGGCCACCCCTTCTGGGACAAAGAGGGCAAAGAGCGCGCGCAGCAGCAAACGCAGTTCCTGAAAAATCTGGCCCTGCTGGGGGCGCTGCTGATGGTGACCGCGCAGGACTGAAGAGCGGAGGCGAAGTCGTCCAACTCAAGTGCTTGATGTCAACAGGAGGTCAGCCAGGCCTCCTGTTTTACCGGTCCAGCAGCGGCTGAATGTCAGGGTCAACTGGGGTCTCCAGGCCCGGAAACTGCCCAGCGCGGTTGGGCCAGATGAGCTGAAGGGCGGCCACACGCCGCTGCCCAGAGAACCGTTGCGCCTGGCCCAGATACTCGTCCTGATACAGGTCTCTAATGGTCCCAAACAGCACCTCAGCGCCTTCCAGAATGGCGTCAGAACGTGTGCCCGCCTGAAACTTCTGCCCAGCGCGCACCAGTTCGCCGGCGACATTCAGGATGGCGTGCATCGTGGGCAGCGGGAGACCGAAGATCAGCAGTTCAGGATGACCATATGTCGCCGTCAGCCCGATGGTGTACGCGAACCCTGGCCCCTCGGCATCTGCAGGCACCATGACCACATGCCAGCCAAACTGCTCCACGTCGGCCAGCACCTTCTGGAAGGAGGGATGAAGAGGCAGGGCCATCACAGCACCCGGAGGCGGTGAAAAATCCCGGCCAGAGTGCCCGCCAGCAGCAGGGCCAGCGCCAGCACGATCCAGATGCCGTTGGGGTTCTGGGCAAAGGGCACCGGCACATTCATCCCGAAGATGCTGGTGACCAGCGTCGGAATGGCCACCAGAATGGTCGTCACGGTCAGCACCTTGACCACCTGATTGACGTTGTTGGAAATCACGCTGGCAAAGGCGCCCGCCATGCTGGTCAGAATGTTGCTGGCGATACTGGCCATTTCGATGGCCTGCAGATTCTCAATCAACACGTCGTCTAACAGGTCACGGTCTTCCTCGTACAGCTCGAAGATGCGGTCGCGCTTGACCCGTTCCATCATGGCCTCGTTGGCCTTCAGACCGGTCAGGAAGTACACCAGGCTCTTTTCCAGCTTCAGGAGGTTCAGCAGTTCGCGGTTCTGCTGACTGTTTTCCAGCTTGTCTTCAATGGCGTCCACGCGCTTGTTGATCTGCCGCACGTCAATCAGAAAGCGCTGGGCGTTGCGCAAAAACAGTTGCAGGGTCAGGCGGTTTTTCTTGACAGTGCTGACCCGGCGCACCAGCCCGCTGATCACGTCACCTATCACCGGGTTTTCGGGCAGGGCACACACGGTCACCAGGCAGTGGTCGGTGTGCAGAATGCCCAGCGGCACCGTGTCATAGGGAATGTCGCTGTCCTCGGCCAGGCGGTAACTCGTCTGCATGATGATGAGCAGCTGCCCGTCTTCCCGCTCAAAGCGGCTGCGCTCGTCAGGGTCGAGCGGATAACTCAGGTAGTCGAGGTCCAGGCCGGTCTCGCGGCTGATACGGGCCAGTTCCTCCGGGGTGGGAGCCGCGGCGTTAATCCAGCCGCCGTCAACGTAGCCGTCCGTGGTGGTCAGTTTGCCGCCGATGCTGCGGTAGTACGTCAGCATGGGGGCCTCGGGGGGGTATGGCGCATGACGCGACCTCCAGAAACAGGGGAAAAGAGGAAGGCCAGCACAAACTGGGCGGTTCGCCGTCGGGGGCAAACAGGTCTGGGGTCACGTCATCACCTCCTCAGGGCCGCGCGCAGGGCGCCGCGCTGCCATGCTAGCCCTGCGGGCCGGGGGCGGGCAAGGGCCACAAAAATCCCTCCCCGCCGGGTGGCGCAGGAGGGTGAGCAGAGGAGCGGCGCTTACAGGCCGAAATGGGCGCGGTTCTTGACGATAAAGTCTTCCTCGCCGCCAGGGACATCCTCTTCGGGAAAGATGGCGCTGACCGGGCAGGCCGGCACGCACGCGCCGCAGTCAATGCACTCGTCGGGGTGAATGAGGTACTGGTCACCGCCGTCGTAGATGCATTCCACCGGGCACACCTCGGTGCAGGCCTGGTCCTTGACGCCGACGCAGGGGCTTACGATTACGTGAGGCATGGGGGACAGTATGCACACCCCGCCTGCGCGCCGCAAGGGCGCAGGCCACCCTCTTTTTGACGTTCAGGCGGGCAAAACCGAGCCGTCAGCTCAGGATTGGGACGCGGTTCAGGAACCGGGTGGGCGGGCCAGGTGGGCCTCGGCCAGGGCCAGGTCGCTGCCTTTGTCCACGTCGGTGCCTACGGCGGCGTGGGGGGTCACCAGGGCGCGCGCCTTGACCCCCAGCAGCGCCGAGACCCGCCCCTCCAGGGCGGCCACACTCAGGCGGCCCGTGACCAGACGCAGCAGCACGCCGGGGCCAATCAGGGCGGCCAGTTTCAGAGGCGCCTTGCGGGCGGCCAGCACCTCGCGCAGCCGGGGCAGGAACGCGCCGATCAGGGCCGGGTCCAGTACAAAGAGGTTGCCGCCCGTGAAGGTGCCGTCTTTCAGGCGGGCATAGGTGCGCTTGACGCCGGGAAAGGCGGCCTCGCAGGTCTGGCGGGTGACCACCGGGTACACCAGGCCGGCGTCTGTGGGGGCCGCGCGCAGCACGTCGCGCACCTGCTCGGCCGTCAGCAGCGGAATATCGGCCGTGACCACCAGCACACGCTCACCCGCCGCCAGGCCCACGCCGCCGCGCAGCGCCTCGACGCCCGCTTCCAGGTTGCTCAGCAGGGTGCCGTGGTCCGTGACGCGCAGGTCAATCTGGGCGTCCAGCGCGGGCGTGGTCGGGCCCACGTAAGCCACCCGGCCAATCAGCCCGCTGCCCCGCAGGGCCGCCAGCACCCGCTCGGCCATCGGCACGCCGGCCACCGGAATCAGCGGCTTGACGCTGACGCCGTGCGCCGCCGCAAACGGGTCGCCGGGGTCGCCGCCGCCCAGGACCACGGCGCTGTAGCGCGCTCCGTCTTCGGTGTTCATTGGCCGTCAGGGTAGCAAAAAGGCGCCGCCCTGCCGGAGAGCGGAGTGGGATCGGCCTGGGTCCTGCCCTGAACCTCCTGAGATAAGCGAAGTGGGTTCAGCTTCGCCTCAGTAGGGATGACCAGCATGGCGAGAGAAGCTGAAGCGCCTGGAGAGGACCGCTGTTAGGCCTCAGGGCCAGCGGTGGCCCCAGCCCCCTGACCCGGCAGGTGCAGCTGGGCCGCAAAGCCCTGTCCCGGCGCACTCACCAGGGTCAACTGGCCGCCGTGAAGCGCCGCCACATGCCGCGCCAGCGCCAGCCCCAGGCCATGCCCGCCGGTGTCCAGGTTGCGGCTGGCGTCGGGGCGGTAAAAGGCCTCGCCCAGCCTCGCCAGGGTGTCGGCGTCCACACCGGGGCCGTCATCCCGGACGGTAACCAGGGCGCCGCCCGCCTGGGCTTCCACGCAGACCGTGACCGCCGCGCCGGGGGCATGGCGCACCGCGTTGGTGGTCAGGTTCCAGATGGCCTGGCCCAGCAGCACCCGGTCACCCGCCACGGTGACTGCCTGGGAGGCCTCCAGGTCCACGTCGGCCAGGGGGTCCAGCTCGCGGGCGCGGTCCACAGCGTCGGCGGCCAGGTCACGCAGCGGCACCGGCGCGCGCTGCACAGCCGCCGGGTCGCGTGCCAGCAGCAGCAGATGGTTGGCCAGAGTAGCCAGCCGGGCGATATCCGTGCCGATTTCTTGCAGGTCGTGGCGGTAACGCGCGGCGTCCCGGTCACGGGCCAGGCTGCCTTCCACGCGGGCCGTCAGGGCGGCCAGGGGCGAGCGCAGGTCGTGGGCGGCGGCGCGCAGAAAGCTCTGCTCGCGGTCGCGGGCGTCGGCCAGGCGGGCAAACGAGCCTTGCAGGGTCAGGGCCAGCCGGGCCAGCTCGTCGCCCTGACCCGCCCCTGGCAGGGGCCGGCGCAGGTCGCCGCCTTCGCCCACGGCGCGCGCCGCTGTTTCCAGGCTGCGCACCGGGCGTAGCAGCCGCCCGGCGACCACCCAGCCCACCAGCAGGGACAGCGCCAGGGCCAGCGGCAGCAGCAGGGTCAGGGCGCGGCCAAAAGCCCGCTGGGCGTCGCCCAAGGCGCGCGCGTCCAGCGAGATATGCAGCCGCGCCGCGCCGCGCAGGTCCCGCACCAGCACCAAAAAGGCGCCGTCGCCACTCTGGTGCAGGCCGGGCGATAAGGTCAGTGGCACCCCCGCCGGAAAGGCCTGGGTGCCCACCGCCTGCACCTGTCCCCCCTGTGTGCTGACCACCCGCAGATTCAGCCCCTGGCCGTTCAGGTCGCGGGCAATGCGTTCCAGGTCGCTCTGCGAGATGGTGGTCACTCCCAGAAGAGAGGGCAAGAGGTCCTCCATCCCGCCGGCCTCGGGGGGACGGGGGCGGAACAGGCCTTCCACTCGCCCCTGCACCGCTTCTAAGGCGCTACTGAGGCGCTGCTCCTGGGCCTGCCGCAGAAAGCCATTCACCGACAGGTACAGGCCACCGGCCACCAGGGCCACCGCCAGACCGGTGGCCAGCGCGGCCCACAGCGCCAGCCGGGCGCGCAGGGTCAGGCCTGGCCGGCGCCCAGCCGTCAGGGGCACAGTTACTGGCACAGCGGCGCCTCAGCGCTCGGCACGGTAGCCGCGTCCCCGCTCGGAACTGATGGCCTCGGGGGCCAGCTTGCGCCGCACGTAGCGCACGTACACGTCCACAATGCGCGCCTCACCCTCGAAGGTCGGGCCCCACACCCGGTCAATCAGGTCTTCGCGGGTAAACCAGCGGTCGGGGGCCAGCGCCAGCGTTTCGAGGAGGGCGTACTCGCGCCCCGTCACGGCGACCTCCTGGCCGTCCCAGGCCACCGTGCGGGCCACCGTGTTCAGCAGCCCGCGCCCACCGGCAAACGAGACGCGCGGCGCGCCGTCCCCCCGCTCCCGGCGCGACAGGGCGCGCAGGGTGGCCAGCAATTCGGGCATGGCAAAGGGTTTGACCAGATAGGCGTCCCCGCCCAGGTCCAAGCCCTCGACCCGGTCCCCCAGTTCGCCCCGCGCGGTCAGAAACAGAATGGCCGAGTCCACACCCTGCTCCCGCAATTCACGCGCCACGGCAAAGCCATCTATACCGGGCAGCATCACGTCCAGCACCACCAGCGGAAACTCGCCCAGTGCGGCCTGCTCCAAGCCTTCGGGACCGGTCTGCGCCCAGGTGACGGCGTAGCCCGCTTCCCGCAGCACCTCGGCGGTGGGCTGCGCGATGCGGGCGTCGTCCTCCACAAGCAGCAGTCTCATGGGATCAGTGTAGGCCCGACGGTTAAAGCGGCCTTAAAAGACCCCCTACGGCCTCCAATTGAAGCGAAATGCGCCATACACGGTGCCTACCTGGCTACTGTCAGACAGTGCAAACCGTATAAACAGAAAAAGCCCCCGCCATAGAGGCCGGGAGCCTGGGAGGAGCGGGGCTTAGAAGAGGCTGTGGGCCTTGAGGCTGGCGGTGGTGGCAGCGGTCATAAAGACCCACTGGGCACCTGCCGGAGTGCCGTTGCGCATCGTTGCGGAGGCCGCCGCCGTGCTGGTGCTCGGGGTCAGGCTCACATACGTCCAGTTCCAGCCCTTGACTAGGCGCACGTCCACATCAGCCGTCGAGGTCACTTTGCCAGCGGTGTCCTTGCATTCCACCTTGCCCTTCTGGGTCACGTTGCGGTCAACGTAGGTCAGAATCGCCAGGTTGGTCGTTTTGCCACTCACGCTCATCAGTTCAATTGCCCTGTCATTGGCGGCGTCCACCCGGAAGGATGCGGCGTTGCCCTGAACGTCCTTATCGCTCACAACGACGCTATCCGTGCAGCCTGTAGGCGTGACGGAGGAGAGCTTCTTGAGAGGAGGGACCGGCAGGGTGCCCAGGACAAAAGCACCCTGCGCGCTTAGGGCCGTTTCCGTCAGCAGTTTGTTGGTGTTGCCGTCGGCAACGTCCACCACGACCTTACCCGCGCCGCCGCTCCAGGCCTTGGTGGTCAGGGTCACATCGCCCGTGGTGCTGTTAATGGTCTGCGTGCCTTCCACCACCGTACCGCTCACGCCGGTGACGGGCTTGGGGGTGTTGAACAGGTTGCAGGAGGCCAGGGCCAGGGGGGCCAGCAGAACCAACATCAGGTGCTTTTTCATCAACTGGAGAAGATACACACATTTTTTAGGAATCGCGAGCAACTTTGCCCTGCTTAGCCTATGCTCCCAATGCCCGCCAAAACGCCCATCCCAGCAAGACCATCCCAATTAAGAGCACCAGAACTAATGCGGGAACCACCCAGGGCAGGCGGCGCTGCATCTGCAAGCTCCGTTCTCTAGCCCTGTTCAGCACGTCGCCTGGCAGGGTCCGTGCCGCCAGCGCCAGCAGTCCCGGCACCACCAGCGCGTCATCGGCCAGCCCCAGCACTGGGGTCAGGTCAGGCAGCAGGTCCAGCGGCAGCAAGGCGTATCCCAGCGCCAGGGCGGCCAGCAGTTTGGCGCCAGCAGGGGTGCGGCGGTCGCCCAGGGCAAACAGCAGGGCCAGGGCGTCACGCCAGACGGCTCGGACTCGGGTAAACACCCTCTTCCTTACGGGCTTAGCTGGCCCAGGGTTCCGTGCTAGGCTGTCAGGGTCAGCTGCCCCGTCCAAGGGGTCAGCGCCGGAGGTCAGAAACGCCCCGCTCGCCCCCCGCGAGCCGACGTGTACCGCGAGGACACGTAAAAAGACACGGGAACAGCCGCGCAACCCAGACCGTACTCGCCCTTTGCCGGCGTGGTCCTCTGTTGCCTGCTCTGCCTGTGTCCTGGCGCGTTCTGCCCCCCGGACATGGGTGGCGTTCCCGACTACCGTGCACCGCCCCCATGTGGTACAGTTCGAGCTTGGTGACCCGCCCACGCGGCGGGGGCGCGACAAGTGGTCAGAGCTGGCTGGGGCAGCGTTTCCCGGACGCCTGGCAGAAGGAGAAAGACCATGTTTGCAATCATTCAGACCGGCGGCAAGCAGTACCGCGTGCAGGAAGGCGACGTGCTGCGCGTGGAAAGCCTGAAAGGCGAAGCGGGCGACAAGCTTGACCTGACCCCCATTTTTGTGGGTGGCGACAGCACCGTCTTTGGCGAGGCAGCCAGCCAGTTCACCGTGAACGCCGAAGTGGTGGAGCACGGCCGCGGCGACAAGATTTACATCCGCAAGTACAAGAGCGGCATTCAGTACCGCCGCCGCACCGGCCACCGCCAGGACTACACCGCCATCAAGATTCTGGGCATCAAGGGCTAAGGGAGGACAGACATGGCACACAAGAAAGGCGTAGGTTCGTCCAAGAACGGCCGTGACAGCCAGCCCAAGTACCTGGGCGTGAAGAAGTTCGGCGGCGAGCAGGTGCTGGCCGGCAACATCCTCGTGCGTCAGCGCGGCACCAAGTTCAAGGCCGGCCCCAATGTGGGCATGGGCCGTGACCACACCCTGTTTGCGCTGGAAGGCGGCAAGGTCGTGTTCACCAACCGTGGCACCAAGGGCCGCTTCATCTCCATCGAAGTGCCCACTGCCGCCGCCGCTGACTGAACCGTCCATTGGTGGTTTCCCCCGCCCGTCCACTGGGCGGGGGACTTTTTTGCACCTGCTGTCCGGCGCGGTACGCTCCACAGCAGCAGGCGGGGCCCCAGGTCCCAGGGAGGACAGCGCGATGGCATTTCGTGACGTTCTGAATATTGAGGTGGCGGCGGGCAACGGCGGAGACGGCAGCATGTCGTTTCACCGGGCCAAGTACATGGAAAAAGGCGGCCCAGACGGCGGGCACGGCGGCAAGGGCGGCAGTATCGTTCTGCGGGCCACCCAGGGCGTCGAGAGCCTGGAACGGCTGGTGGGCCGCCGCAAGTTCAAGGCGCCCAACGGCGCGTACGGCGAGGGCCGCCTGCGCCAGGGGTCCGACGGCGAGGACATCTTTATTGATGTGCCTGTGGGCACCACCGCCTTTGACGAGGACAGCGGCCGTGTGATTGCCGACCTGGTGCGGGTGGGCGAGGAACGGGTAATTGCGCGCGGCGGCTCGGGCGGGCGCGGCAACAGCACCTTTACCAGCAGCACCCGGCAGGCGCCCCGCTTTGCCGAACTGGGCACGGCAGGCCAGAAGCGCCGCGTGCGACTGGAACTGCGCCTGATTGCCGATGTCGGCCTAGTGGGCTACCCCAATGCGGGCAAGAGCAGCCTGCTGGCGGCGCTGTCACGGGCCAACCCGGCGATTGCTGACTATCCGTTTACGACCCTCTCTCCCATCCTGGGCGTGGTGGACCGGCTGGATGAGGCGGGCACGCCGCTGGACGAGCGCTTCACCCTGGCGGATATTCCCGGCATCATTGAGGGCGCCAGTGAGGGGAAAGGCCTGGGGCTAGAGTTCCTGCGGCACATCAGCCGCACGCGCCTGCTGGTCTACGTCCTGGACGTGACACGCAACCCCGTTGAAGAGCTGCGCCAGTTGCAGGCCGAGCTGTACGCCTACGATCCCAGCTTGCTGGAGCAGGTGGCCCTGGTGGCGCTGAACAAGGTCGAACTGACCGACGAGGACCTGGCGGTCATGGCCGAAGATGAACTGGTCCAGTTTGGTCTGCCGGTCGTCCACGTCAGCGCTAAGGAAGGCCAGGGGCAGGCCCAGCTGCGCGAGGCCATTTTTCAGATGCTCCCTGACCGCGAGCTGTGGGCGCAGACACATGCCCTGGAGATTGAGCCCGACACCGTGCGCGAGGAAGCACTGCGAATCGAGTTCCGCATTGATCCAGCGGCGCGTGGAGTAGGCATTGTGTCTACAGGGCAGCCTGAACGGGTCTGGACCATTCATGGCGGCGGCTTTCAAGAGCGGATTGTGCGCTTCTCGCGGTATCTGGAAGAAGCGTCCGAGTATCTGGGCAGTGTGTTTAAGCGCCAGGGCCTGTACAACGCTCTGAAGCGCGCCGGCGCCCGCGAAGGCGATACGGTGGAGATCGGAACCCACCGCTTCGAGTATTTCGACGAGGAAGAGGGAAAGTAACCGAGACGAGGAAGGCGCGCGGCTGCCCTGGGCAGCCGCGCGCCTTCCTGTGAAGACTTTACTGCGCGAAGTCGCGGGTGAAGTTTTCCTGCTTGATATAGACAAAACGGGGGGTCAGAGGGGGCAGCTTGGAACTCTGCCGGAAATTCTCTTCAAACTTCCATTGGCGCAGAGGCGGGTTGTACGTAGTCGTGTTCACCTGGAACGAGCCCTTGGCATGCTGCGGCTGATCCAGGCTGACCAGCGAACCGCGGTAGTTGTACTTCTGAATGCCTTTGGCGTTGCCGCCGTTGGCACCCCATTCTTCGTGAAAGCGCATCATGTTGTGAACACCGCCACTTTGAAGGTCCGAAGAAAGGTTGTCGTAAATCTTACGCTCAGCAACGGTGGTAGCTGTCCCCGCCAGAATAGCGGTGTTCACGGTAGTTTCAGACGCCTGGCGGTAAGTAAGGGGCATTTTTGACAGCAGGTCACCCTCGACCCGAATGTTGTTTCCCGTATTTGCCAGTGGCATGCTCGGAATCAGCGTGGACGTAAGGCCCGTACTATTATTCAGGAGACCGGCTCCAGCCTTACGGTCAGCAACCCCCTGGGTCGAATAAACATAATAGGTCAGGCCATCAATGTTCACAGCGTCGGAGTAGAGCGTGCGACTCACAGCTGTCGTCACGGCTGCTGCTGCTGCACTCGTTGCAGGGCAGGTCGTGGGTACAGTCACGACAGGAGGCAAAATGGCGGTGGCTCTACTTAAGGTAACGCAAGTAGTACTCAACCAGAAAGTAGCTGGCTCCTCCCACGCTTCAGACACGATATTAAAACTGTCCGCCAGAACCGCAGACGGCACCCAGTCGACGCTACTAGGCAGAGCTTTGTTAAAGTCGCCCTGGACATAAGCGGCCTGGTCGGTCACGAACGTAACCCCCTTGGGCCTGGCGCCGCTCTCGGCCTTCAGGACATCAGCATTCCACAGCCGAACACCGTAGTTGTTGGCAACCGGGGCGTCAGACTGGGCAATCGCGCCGTTACTGCCATTGGTCAGTGGCACGGCCAGCAGGCTGCTGGTCACGGTGGAGTTGGCGGCGCCGCGGTCATCTACTGTCATGTAGATCACTAGACCGCCTTCAGTGGCATTTTGCAGACCGCCCGAAACACCCAGCACACTTGAATTGGTGCTGTTCTCAATGCACGAGAGCAGTTTGCGGACATTCACATCCAACATGATCTTGGTTGAGCGGGCCGAGTTGTTGCCCTGCGCCGAGTTGTCCCAGTAACGCGCTTCGCGGGTATCCCGGAAGGTCGCACTGTAACTGACAGCCACTTGCGGCGGCGTCAACAACTTAGCCACTGGGTTGGGTGCAGTGTCAACGCAGTTAACATTCAGTTTCTGACCAGTCGAGCTCACGAAATAAGGCTCGAAGTCGTCGTAGTTGGCACTGGTAAAGGTTGACGACACCGCCGTCTTGCGCTTCAGCACAATGCGGACGTCAGCCTTTTGCCAGTATTCCGCCGAAGGAGTGGGCTGCAAGGCCGCAATAGAGGGCACGTCCAGTTCGCCAATGTTCGACTCAACGGTGCCGCCGTAGCGAGCCTTGTAATAGTCGTTGGTGTAAGGCGTGTCCACGGCCGAACTACACGGCAGGGCAACCATACTGGTGTCCTGGGCAGCAATCGAAACTGACCCCTGACAGATGTTGTCCTTTTTCTGCCGGCGGTAAATGTCGTAGGCCGACGTTACCTGTCCTTCAAGGGTCAGAGAGGTGTCTGTTCCTGTTCCGGAGTCCAGAAAAATGTTGCCGTTGGAATGAATAGGGCCAGTGAACGACAGCTTCGCCGTGTTATCAAATTCCATGTCTTTATCGAAGAATACGGCGAACTGAAACAGCGGCACCACGCGGCTGCGAAAGGTCATGTTGGCCAGGGCTTCGGGGTTCCCGGCAGCGTTGAGTGCCTGACTGCGGACGGTGTAGGGTGTCTCCTCACCTGTCAAACCAGCGAAGCGCTCGCCTGAAGCCACCACGATGGAATAGGGGTCTTCGCTCTGCTGCACATAACTCTGAACCTTACGGCCAGCGATTGTGGTTTCTTCGCACTTCATGTCTTCAGTGCCCTGATTAGCGCCGACACAGGCGCCCGCTGGCAGCGGCGACTCACCTCCAGGCGTCCGGAAACTCTTGAAGAGAGTACGAATGTTATCGGCACGGGCGTTCAGTGCCGCTTCGGCAGCGTAGAAGCCGGCACTTCCGCGCGACGTCGCGCTGGAGGTTCTCGCGTTGTTGACTGTCAGCAGCGAGTAGGTAATCAGCATGATGCTCAGAAGGGATACCAGGCTGAGAGCCAGCACCAGTGAGAACCCTTGCTGCCGGTCAGGGGCGGCGACGGAGCGAACAGGAGAATCAGGGATCACAGGGAGAACTCCTTTGCGGCGCGCAGTTTCATTAACGCGACTCGCTGGCGACATTGCGGGGATAAATCGTCGACTGGAAGGTGCGGGTGTTGGCTTTACCCTGGCTGGGATTGCGCGCCTTCAGGGCAGCCACGATGGTCTTGACGCGGTTCCAGGGGCCGTCTATGGCCAGCGAGTTAACCGGGGTACCTGAGTTTGTCACCGTGGCGCTTAAAGTCAGGCTGTCTATATCGAAGGCCACCGTCTGCGCGTCTGCGTCTTTCTCGCCTGCCACTGCCAGCTTCAACTGATTGTCAGCCACCCAGTACCGGCGCTGGTCAATCAGAATAATCCGGCTGTTGTTGGTGCTGGAAAACCCAGCAGGCACGTTTCCTGCTAGCACCAGCTCGACCACCCGCTTGGTCGCGTCAGCATTGTTCGACACAGCGCTGATCGTCTGAACCACCACAGGCGCAAAGGCTGCCGCCAGACCATTCCCGGCGGGACGGTACAGCAGGGCCGCCTGGTAGGCATTTCCCTGTGATGCAAAGAAGACCCGCCAGGGCCGAACCTGCACGTCATCACCGGAGACGCCCGCGTTATAGAGGCACCCCGACGGAGTATCACCGGCCGGCGTGGGGCCAATTACTTGTACGCGGTTGTCGATGACCTTGCATACACGCAGGGCCTGTGGCCGCTGACTGATCAGATCGGTGGCTGTGCCCACCTGAGCTGCACTCATGGGAGCGATGCCCCGGCGGACAATTAATTTCTGATTAGCGTTGTCAAATTCGACCCCAGAGACCGGCAGCCGAACAGACGCTAGGTTTTCGCCTGCTTGACGAAGGTCATTGGTCATGATGTCCAGGGCCGTCTGTGCGTTCTGGGCCGCCATGATGCGGCTGGTATCTGACTCCACCAGCTGGTTGCTACTCTGGAACATCGAGAAGGCAATCATCATCACAGCGGCCAACAGGCTCATGCCCACAAGCAGTTCGGTCAAGGTGAAGCCCTCTTGACGCTGCTCAGGACTCATTGCCGAACTGGGTAAAGTACGTTTCGGCGCGGTGCAGAATGATCGTGCCATATTTCACCTCCACACGGATATAAACCGAAGTGTTGTTGCAGGGCAGGGCCGTTTTGGTGGCCTCCGTCAGATCATTTGGGCAGAAGTCAGTGACCACCGTATAGCTCTGGCCATTCATTGTGACCGTGTCTGACAGGTCATTTTTTTGTAGCGCCGCGTAATCGGTTCGTTGCCGGTAAGCCTCCAAGGTTTGCTCGCTGATGCGAACCGCGTTGGCCTGCCGCTCCATCTTGGTGTTGAGGCTGGTGTTGGCCAGCAGGGCGCTCATGACCGTCGTCATGGCGATGCCCAGAATCGCCAGGGCAATCAACAGTTCGATGATCGTGAAGCCGGCCTGAGTGGACTGGTTACTGCGCACTGGTTTTCACTCCTCCGCTGAGCGCCACCTGTACGGCGTAGTTGGCCTTTGTATCGGTGATATTCAGTTGACCGGCAACAGTGGCCAGGCCGCGGGGGCTATAGCAGACAATGACGTTAGGCGTCGTGTTTCCACCTTGCCGACTGAGGGTGACAGGGCGGCTTGGCGTACCACCAGGCAATTCCACTTTGAGCGTGTACGTATTCCATTTGCTCTGATCGGTTTCAGCGCAGCTCAGGGCGCTCTGCAGCTGCAAGTCACCGTTGGCGGCCAGAACCATCCGCCGGGCCTGGGTGTTGGCAGCCGCGTCAGCACGGAGTTGATAAAGCACCGAATGCACCGTGCGGGCCGTGTCGCGCGCTGGATTGCGCAGCTTCGAGAAACTGGTGACGCCGAGGCCAAACAGAATGCCCAGGATAGCCATAATCACCAGCAGCTCCAGCAGCGTGAAGCCCTGCTGGCGCGTCCTGTGGGTGTGCGGATTGGGTGTCATCATAGGTGACCTCTCTACCAGTTAGGGTGTCACTCCGCCTCTGACAGTTACTGCACAAATTTCCACAGCGACGCGCTTTTCCGCCCATCCAGGGGCCCCCAAACGGGGGTCTTCTCCCCCATTCGGGGAGGGCCAAGCCCAGGATGGTCATCACCCAAGGCGCAACACTTGGTCAAGGTGGAACAGGAGCGCGGCAGGTACGCTGGGCGGCATGTTGGTCCCTGATTCGGTGCAGGCGCTGCTGTCGCGTGAGCGCCAGTTGATGAGCAGTGTTCAGGCCTTCCTGGCCTTGCAGGGGGCCCCTGAAGACGTCGCCGAGCACGCCCGCCAAGCTCTGCAGAATCTTGACGAGGCCTTCTTGCTGGTGGTCGTCGGGGAATTCAATGCGGGCAAGAGTTCATTTGTAAACGCCCTGCTAGGCGCGTCTGTATTGCCCGAAGGCGTTACCCCCACCACAGACCGTATTTATGTGCTGGTCAACGGCGAGCGGCCCGGCCAGGTTGAGCCCACCCGCGATCCTTTCGTCAGCCGCCTGACTTACCCTCTGTCCAGCCTCGAAGGCGTGGCGCTGGTCGATACTCCTGGCACCAACGCCATCATTCGCCAGCACCAGGCGCTGACTGAGGGTTTCTTGCCCCGCGCTGACCTCGTCCTGTTCCTGACCAGCGCTGACCGCCCCTTTACTGAATCTGAGCGGCAGTTCCTGAGCCTGGCGGCGCGCTGGGGGCGGCAGGTCATCATGGTGGTCAATAAGGCCGACCTGCTGGAAACGCTAGAACAGCGAACGCAGGTGCGTGAGTTTGTCGAAACCGGCGCGCGGGGCGTGCTGGGGCTGACTCCGCCTGTGCTGCTGGTCAGTGCGCGCGGCGAGCAGCGTGGCGGCGACGCGGGCTTTGCGGCGCTGCGACAGGTCTTGAGTGAGCGGTTATCCGATACCGAGCGCACCCGTCTCAAGCTGCAAAGCCCACTAGGGACAGTGGCGGCCCTGCTAGACGGTGAGGAAGCCCGCGCTGAGGCTGCGCGCCGCACCCTGGCGGGCGACCTGGCAGTGTTGCGCGACCTGGAAACGCAGCAGGCCACCCACCGCGAGGGCATGCTGGGCGAACTGGACGGCCAGCTCAACCGGGTCGCGCGCCTGCTCAGCGAATTCGAGGTGCGGGCCGACCGCTTCATCGACGAGCGGCTGAGGTTTTCCAATCTGCGCGGGCTGCTCAACAGCCGCGAACTGGAAGAGGACTTCCGGCGCGAGGCGGTGGCCGAACTGCCTGACGCCATTGACCGGCAGTTCGGCACCATGATTGACCGCTTCGTGGAGGCCAATCTGCATTTCTGGGAGGACGTGCAGGCCTTCTTAGTTCGCCGTCAACCCAGCAGCGAGGTGGCGCGCACCCGATTTTCGTATGACAGAGGCGCACTGCTGCAAGGGATTGCCGGCAGCGCCCGTGAGCATCTGGAAGCCGCCACCGAGCAGGAACTGGCCCGTGACCTCTCGCGGGACGCCGAGGACGCCATGAAGGGCGTGATTGGCGGCCTGGCCGGCGGGGTGGGGATCGGAGCGGGGGTGGGCGCCCTGATTGGGGCCACGGCCCTGGACTTTACTGGAGGCATTCTGGCCGGGTTGACGCTGGGCAGCCTGGGGCTGTTCGTGCTGCCCAATAAACGACTTCAGGCCCACCGGCAGCTAAGGGCGCGGGTGGCCGAGTTGCGTGAGGCGCTTGAACGCATCGTGCGGCGCGAGTATGAACGCGAGCAGGAGCGCGCCGACACCCGCCTGCAAGACGCTGTGAGTCCCTACACCCGCTTTACCACCCAGGAACAGGCCCGGCTGGACGCAGCCCACGATCAGACGGCTGCTCTCCGTGCCGAGTTGGACAACCTGCAGGCAGAGGTGGGAAGACTGAGCTGAGAAGGGAGGAGGCGAACGCAGCGAGCGGACGCGGGGTGCCATCCCACTGCTTGCATGAGGCCATCTGTTCATGCACGGCTGTTGCCCTCATAGCTGCTATTTGGGCAGAGGCAGTGGAGCACGTCTCTCCACTGCCTCTCCCTTCCCCTGACAGCAGCTCCGCGTCACCTGGCCAGTGAAAGAGCGTCACAAGCCATCTCAACCGGCATGACTTTCACAACTTTGTAAGAATGCTTTGACGCAGATTCTGTCTGTACCGTGAGCAGGCCGGCACAGAGGCTTATTCCTGCTCACGCCAGTCAGACACCACCTTCTTTCAAACGACTCAACCGGAGCCAAGCTGATGAGAGCTACAACGCTGAGTAATGGGTTCTCATATTCAGATGTTCTGCCAAACCCAGCCAGGCAAATTCGCTCCCTAGCCTGTTTAGGCCAGATGCTCGGCTTCGCGCACGATCTGCAGGACGCGCTCGCGGATGTGGCGCTCCTCGCGCAGATACCGCTGGGCACTCATCTGCACACCGATAGCGGCCACCACACTGTCGCCGGGCAGAGCGTCGGGGTGGGTCAGGGCGTGGTACGGCACGCCCAGGGTGCACTGGCCCGGCACCCACTCCTCGATGGAATAGGCGTAGCCCAGGCGGCGCACCTTGGCCACTTCGGTGCGCCACTCATCCATTGAGGTAATCGAACTGGGCGTGCAAGCCGAAAAGGCGCGCGGCGTGAGATCAGCGTGGGCGTACAGAATCTTGCCGCTGGCTGTCGCTGTGGCAGGCAGGTAGACGTCTAGAGGCAGGTCGATATCGGCGTCGGGGTGACGCTCACGGATAGCGGCCACCACCTCTTCACCTTCCAGAATGCACAGAAAGGCCACCGAGCGCACCTCCAGCGCCAGGCGGGTGATCAGGGCGCGGGCCTCGGGAAACCAGGGCAGGGCGGCCGTCAGCTGCGCGCCCATCTCGGCCAGGTGCCAGGACAGGCGGTACTTGCCAGCCGGGGTGCGGCGCAGGAAGCCCGCCTCGGTGAGGCCAGCCAGGTAGGCGTGTGCGGTGGCGCGGGGGACGTTCAGATGAGCCGCCAGGGCGCGCACGCCCCACTCTGGCTGCTCGGCACTGAAGGCCCCCAGGATGTTCGCCGCTTTCTGTAACGACAGCACTCGTCCAGCCTACAGGGACAAAGCCGCCTTGTATACCACCCCTGGGGAAGAGCGGGGGCTGGCAAACGTTTTCAGGCCAGGCGAGTCGCGTGCAGGTGGGCCAACATCAGTGCGCCAGTGGCCTGGAGCGCGTCCGTGTGGGTCCGTTCGTAAGCGTGGCTGGCGTCCACGCCTGGGCCGATCAGGGCCACTGGATAGTCGCCGCCCGCGCGCCAGGCCGCCGTGCCATCAGAGGCGTAGTAAGGGTAGATGTCCACGCGCAGCTCCAGGCCGGCCCCAGTGGCTGCCGTCCGCAGACGGTTGCCCAGCGCGTGGTCGTAGGGGCCGCCGCCGTCCGCCACGCATAGGGTGACGTGGTGTTCGCTGCTGGTCTGGCCGTCGCCCACCGCCGCCATATCCACCGCAATCAGTTCATCGGTGTGGGGCGGGATGCCAGTGGCCGCGCCGTGCCCCACCTCCTCATAGGTGGTGATGTGAAAGGCCGCTGTGACCGGTGCTGGCTGGGCCAGCAGGTCGCGGGTGACCGCCAGAAAGACCGCCACTGCCGCCTTGTTGTCCAGGTGCCGCGCCTTGACGTAGCCGGCGGGGGTCACGCGGGGCCGGGCATCGAAGCTCACGAAGTCGCCGACGGCGGCGCTCAGGGCGAGCACATCGGCGGCGCTGAAGACCTGCTCGTCCAGCCGCACTTCCATGACCGCCGCTTCCCGTTTGAGGTCGCGCAGGGCCGCGCCGTGCACATGGGTACTCTGGCGCACATTGACCACCGTGCCGGTCAGTTCGCGGCCCGCCTGGGTATGCACGCGCACGTCTTCGCCTTCCACGGTGGCCCAGTCGTAGCCGCCCAGACCCCACAGCCGCAGGCGGCCCGAGGGCTTGATCTCCTTGATCATCGCACCCAGGGTGTCCACATGGCCGCTGAAGGTGACGTGCCCGCCAGCCGTGCCCGGCACTTCCCAGGTCAGGGCGCCCTTGCGGGTGCGCGTGGGCGTGACGCCCAGGGCGCGCAGCTCGGTGTCCAGCAGCGCCACGGCGCGCTCGGTAAAGCCGGTGGGGCTGGGGGTATCCAGCAGCCGCACCAGCACGTCCAGGGTGTAGTCCATGTTCATTGTCATGCGCTTAACTCCAGGGTCAGGACGGTAAAGCCCTGCTCGGCAGCACTGGCCGCTGTGGCCGTCTGCTCAGGGGTGCCGGGTAAGGCCAGCAGATGCAGCGTCTGCACCGCGCGGGCGTGCAGCTGCGCCCCGAGGTCAGAGCCGGTAAAGGCGTCGGGCAAAGAGGCGCGCACCAGCACGTCGCCCTGCTCGGCGCGGAAGTCCGGGTGCAGGGTCCAGGCTTTCGAGAAGGTGGCCCAGGTGCCTTCTTCCTCTGCGCCGTCCCACTGCACGTAGGCAATCAGCCAGCCCTGGGCGCGGGCCTCATCTACCAGGTGGGCCCAGTCGCGGGCCAGCTGACGTTCGTCGGGTCGGTCATCCAGGTCGTGCCGCTGCGCGTTGAGCAGCAGCAGGGCGTTGGGCGTCAGGCTCATGACCGGCAGCATAGGGGTTTCTGTGGGGGTCGCACCGCATTCCTGCCCAGAAACGAGCAAAAACAAGCGGTCAGAAGCGAACACTGTTCAGCTCACTGAGGATCACATCAGTGCCGGTGCCATTGAGCCGGCAAAACCCAGAAGTGACCGTCCTGCCGTGAAGAAATGAAACGCTGAAACCGGCAAAGTCGGCCTGTTCAGGCGTTTGACCGCCCCTGGTGTTGTAGGTCAAGGTAACCGCCCGGACCGTCTGGCCCTTCACGACGTCAGGTGAGCTGCGGATGCTGCGCTCGCAGAGGGCTTCAAATACCTCGCGCGGTGGCCGCTGGTCAGGGGTGCTGAGCAGCAGAATTGTTATCAGGAGCGCCAGACCAACAAGAGGGACGGCGGTCCATAAAGCGCGGTGAAGAGCACGGCTGGACATCCTCGTTCAAAGATATGCAGACGCTCTACTCGAAGGGGCCGCAGTTGAGGGGAGGGCGCAGACCCAGCCTCATCAACACCGCCGGCTCATGAAACCCCGGACGAACGCAGAGCAAAAACTGCCCTCAGGACTCCACCTTCATGCTCATGATGCTGGCGCCGGCATCCACGTAGACCGTCTGGCCCGTCACGCCACTGCCCAGGTCGGACAGCAGAAACAGGGCCAACTTGCCCACCTCTTCTGGGGTGGCGTTGCGGCCCAGGGGCGCGCTGGCCGCCGCTTTCTCGTACATGGTGCCAAAGCCGGGAATGGAGCGCGCCGCGATGGTCCGCATGGGGCCAGCGCTGATGGTGTTCACGCGCACGCCGGCCGCCCCCAGTTCGCTGGCCAGGTAGCGGGTGGCGGCTTCCAGCGCTGCCTTGGCCACACCCATGACGTTGTACTTGGGCACGACCTGCTGAGAGGCATGGTAGGTCAGGCTGACAATGCTGCTGCCGGGGCGTAGCAGCGGCTCGGCGTGGCGGGTGGCCGAGACCAGGGTGTAGGCGCTGACATTGAGGGCGGTGTTCCAGTCGTCTGGTGTGGTCTCGACAAACCGGCCGTCCATTGCGCTGCGCGGCGCAAAGGCGATGGAATGCACGAGGTAATCCAGGTGCCCGAATTCATCTTTGACGCGGGCGAACAGGGCGCTCAGGTCGTCGTCCACAGTGGCGTCGGCCTGCTGGCTCCAGACGCCTTCGCGGCCGGCCAGCAGTTTGTCCAGTTCGCTTTTCAGGCGTTCGCCCTGGTAGGAAAAGCCCACCCGGCACCCGGCCGAGAGCAGTTCCTGCGCGATGGCCCACCCCAGGCTGCGGGCGTTGGCCACCCCCATCACCAGGGCCGTTTTGTCTGTCAGATCAATCTGCACCGTCATGCGGGGGACTGTACCAGGGCCGGCGCCGGGCACGCTGAAGCCGGTGCAAGAAGGCCCCGCAGCTGCCGGCGCCAGAACATGAACACCCCCCCTACCCCCCCCGTCAGAATCTGGTGAGACATGACCAGGAATACTGATGACCTGATGCTTCTTCACGCGCCGCACCTCACTGCGCCGCACGCCTTCAGTTCGCGTGCTGGGGGCGTGTCACGCGGTCCCTACGCGGGCCTGAACCTGGATGACCGGGAGGACGACCCGGCTGACGTGGCCGAAAACCGCGCCCGCCTGTGCGCGGCGCTGGGCTTTGACGCCGCGCAGGTGGCCCGCCTGACCCAGGTACACGGCACCGACGTGGTGTACGCGCCGCAGGGCGGTCACTGGACTGGCGACGCCCTGACCACCGACCGCCCCGGTGTCCTGCTGGCTATCGGCACTGCCGACTGCTACCCGCTGCTGCTCGAAGACCCGGAGGCCGGGGTGCTGGGCGCCGCCCACGCCGGCTGGAAAGGCACGCTGGGGCGCGTGGCGGCCCAGACCGTGCAGGCCATGACCCGGCTGGGCGCCCGGCCCGAACGCATCCGCGCGGCGGTGGGCCCCGGTATCTGCGCCGCGGCCTACCCGGTGGGCGAAGGCGTGGCGCAGCAGTTTGAAGCGGCGGGACTGAGTGCGGCGGTGGTGCGGCACGGCGAGCAGCCTCACCTGAATCTGGCGGCGGCCAACCAGGCCGTGCTGCTGGAGGCGGGCCTGCACCCAGAGCACCTGTGGATCAGTGGCCGCTGCTCGACCGAATCTGACTTCTATTCCTACCGGCGCGATGCTGGGCGCACCGGGCGGATGTGGGCTGTGATCGGCCACCCGGCCGAGGCGGTGAGCGCGTGACCCGCCTGCGCTCCAAGAGCCTGCTGAGGCCCAGGGACGTGATTGGGCACGTCACGCACATCACGCCTGAATTTCTGGCCGAGCGTCAGCTGCACGGCCTGTTGCTGGACCTCGACAACACCCTGGTTCCCTACGGCAGCTACGCCAGCGGCGAGGCCGCCGAGGTGCTGGCGTGGGCCCGCGACCTGAAGCTGAGCGGCATCGGGCTCTATCTGCTCAGTAATGCCACGGGCCGGCGGGCCGCGTTCTGGCTGGACCACCTGGGGTTTCAGGGCGTGGGGCTGGCGGGCAAACCCAACCCCCGCGCCTACCGCCACGCCCTGCGCGGCCTGGGGCTGCCCCCGACACAGGTGGGCATGGTGGGCGACCAGCTGTTTACCGACGTGCTGGGCGGCAACCTGTGCGGCATGCACACCATCCTGGTACAGCCGCTGGCGGTCAATGCCCTCCCCCACACCCGCGTGGCCCGCAAATTAGAGCGCGCCGTGCTCAAGCGCTACGGCCACGACTGGCGGCCCTGATCATGGGCGCCTTTTCTGATCTTTCCTCTCTCCCGCCGCTGGGTCTTTCTGGCTACGTGCTGCCTCTTTTCACCCTTCCCCACCTTTTCCCTGCCCTCACGGCAGTTGTGACGCAAGGAGACATGAACTATGGCACTTTCTATCGGTGACCGGCGCCTCGGGGCCATCCTGCTTGAGCAGGGCTACGTCAACGACTCTGACCTGCAAAAGGCCCTCGTGCGCCACGCCGAGGTGGGGGGCCGCCTGGCCGAAATCCTGATTGACTCTGGGCTGGTGGGCGAAAAACGCATTGCCCGCGCCATTGAAGAAGCCCTGGGCATTCCGCTGGTGAACCTGCTGGTGGTCACGCCCGACCCGGCCGCCCTGAACGCCGTGCGCGCCCAGACCGCCCTGAATGTGCAGGCGTTTCCCTTTGCCATGGACAACGGCACCCTACGCGTGGCGATTGTGGACCCCCTGTCGAGCTACGCCATTGAGGCGCTAGAAGACGACAGCGGCCTGAACATCGAGCCGTACCAGGCGCTGCGCGACCAGATCATGTGGGCCATTGCCAGCAACTACCCCGAACTGGATATGAGCGTGGACCTGCCCGCCGACGCCGAGCCCAGCCAGGGCGGCGGCATGATGGGCCAGCGTCTGATCGCGCGCGGCATGATCTCGGACGCGCAGCTGCAAGTCGCGCTGGACGCCCAGCAGCAGACCGGCGAGCCGCTGGGCGCGACCCTGGTGGCGCAAAAGGCGATCACCGAAGACCAGCTGTACGAGGTGCTGGCCGAGCAGTCCGGCACGGTGTACCTGCGCAACCCGCGCGACTTCCAGCCCAGTGAAGACGTGCTGGGCTCCATGCTGCGCGCCGACGCCCTGCGCCTCTCGGCGGTGCCGGTGGACGAGACCGACGCGGGCGTAACCATGGTGACGAGTGACCCGCGCAAACGCGACGACCTTGAGGCCCTGGTGGGCCGCCCGGTGCAGCTGATTCTGGCCAAGACGCGCGATGTGGAACTGCTGATTGAGCGCTTCTATCCGCAGCGTGGCCGCCTGGGCGAGCAGATGGTGCAGCAGGGCACGCTGTCACGGGCGCAGCTGCGCGAGGCCCTGCAGGTGCAGGCCCGCGAAGGCCGCGTCAAGCCGCTGGGCGAGGTGATCGTCGAGCTGGGCTTCGCGGGCGCCGACGAGATTGACAACGCCCTGCAAAAGCAGAACGCGGGCGGCGGGCGCCTGGAAGACACCCTGGTGCAGTCGGGCAAGCTGTCCCCCGAGATGCTGGCGCGCTCGCTGGCCGCGCAGCTGGGCTACGAGTTCCTGGACCCGGTTCAGAATCCACCCGACGCCAAGGTCGCCCTGATGATCCCGGAAGCCACCGCGCGGCGCTACGGCGTGGTACCCATCCGGCTGCAGGGCGAGGGCCTGGTCATCGCCATGAAAGACCCGCGCAACGTGTTTGCGCTGGACGACCTGAAGCTGATTACCGGGCGCGACATCGTGCCGGCCGTGATGGCGGAAAAGGACATCATCCGGCTGATTGAGCGCTACTTCGGCAATCAGGACATGGCCAACCTGAACCAGCAACTGGTGCAGGAAAGCAACAAGCGCGAGAAGGAATCCAAGCGCGGCGACGACGTGGACATCTCGGCGGGGCTGGACGACAACGCCGTGGTGCGCGTGGTGGACAACATCATCCGCGAAGCGGCGCTGCAAGAAGCCTCGGACATTCACATCGAGCCGACGGAAACCGCCCTGCGCGTGCGTTACCGCGTAGACGGCATCCTGCGCGAGCAGAACTCACTGCCCAAGGGCAGTTCGCAGAGCATCCTGGCGCGCATCAAGATTCTGGGCAGCCTGGACATCTCCGAGCGCCGCATTCCGCAAGACGGCCGCGTGCGTTTCAAGAAGGGCTCGATTGACCTGGACCTGCGCCTCTCGACCCTGCCCACCGTGTACGGCGAGAAAGCCGTAATGCGCCTCCTGCAAAAAGCCAGCAACATCCCCGAAGTCGAGCAGCTGGGCTTTTCCGAACACAACTACCAGCGCTACCTGGACACCATCCATAAGCCCAACGGTATCTTTCTGGTGACGGGACCGACCGGCTCGGGCAAATCGTTTACCTCCTTTTCGACCCTCAAGCGCATCGCGGTGCCCGAGAAGAACACCACGACCATTGAAGACCCGGTGGAATACGAAATTCCGGGCATCATCCAGTCGCAGGTGAACAACGTCGCCGGCATGACCTTTGCCCGCGCGCTGCGCGCCTTTTTGCGACAAGACCCCGACATCATCTTCGTGGGCGAGATTCGAGACACCGAGACCGCCAAGATCGCCGTAGAAGCCGCGCTGACGGGCCACCTCGTGCTGGCCACCCTGCACACGAACGACGCGCCGGGCGCCATCGTGCGTCTGGAAGAAATGGGCGTGGAGCACTTCAACATCGGCGCCGCCGTGGTGGGCGTGGTCGCGCAGCGCCTGGTGCGCAAGGTCTGCAACGACTGCAAGGCGCCCACCAACGCCGACCCGGATGTACTGCGCCGCCTCGGGATTACCGAGCGCGACCTCAAGGGCGCCCAGTTGATGCGCGGCGCGGGCTGCAACCGCTGCGGCGGCACCGGCTACAAGGGGCGCATGGGCATTCACGAACTGATGGTCATTGACGAGCCGCTGCGCGTCGCCATCGGCTCGGGCAAGAACGCCACTGAAATCGCCGAGGTCGCCATGACCAAAAGCGGCATGAAGACCCTGCGCCAGGACGGCATTGAAAAGGCCCTGGACGGCATCACCACCCTGGAAGAAGTGCTGGCCGTCACCAGCAAGTAACCCCCGCCCTCCTCTCCCCTGCCCCGAGGTATCCCCCATGACCCAGCCTGCCCCCGATATCACCGACATCCTGCGCTTTGCCGCCGACAAGGGCGCGTCCGACGTGATTATTACCGTCGGGCTGGCGCCGCAGTTCAAGTTGCAAGGCGTCTATGACGCCCAGGGCTTTAACGAGCTGGGGCCAACCGACACCCGCAAGCTGATGTACTCGATGATGAACGAAAAGCAGCAGCGCACCTTTGAAGAGCGGCGCGAACTGGACTTTTCGTTTGCCCTGGGCGAGAAGGCGCGCTTTCGCGTGAACGCCTTCATGCAGCGCGGCCATGTGGGCGGGGTGCTGCGTCTGATTCCGACCAAGATCAAGAGTGCGCAGGACATGGGCCTGCCGCAGAACGTGGTGGATATCTCCAACGCTCCGCGCGGGCTGGTGCTCGTCACGGGCCCGACCGGCTCGGGCAAGTCCACGACGCTGGCGGCCATGATTGACCACATCAACACCACCAAGCGCCTACACATCATGACCATCGAAGATCCCATCGAGTTCATGCACACGCACAAGCAGTCCATCATCAACCAGCGCGAGGTTGGCGCCGACACCATGAGCTTTAACGACGCCCTGCGGGCCGTGCTGCGTCAGGCCCCCGACGTGATTCTGGTGGGCGAAATGCGCGACTACGAAACGATTAAGGCCGCCGTGACCGCCGCCGAAACCGGACACCTGGTCATGGGCACCCTGCACACCAACAGCGCGCCGGAATCCATTGACCGTATCGTGGACGTGTTTCCCGAAGAGCAGCAGGAGCAGATTCGCGTGCAGCTGGCCAACAACCTGGTCGCTGTGATGACCCAGCAGCTGCTGCCCCGACTGGACGGCCAGGGCCGCATCCTGGCCTACGAGTTGCTGATCGCCAATCCGGCGGTGCGCTCGCTGATCCGTGAGGGCAAAACCTACCAGATCACCAGCGTGATGCAGACCGGCGCGCGCGAGGGCATGGTCACCATGGACGCCTTCCTGGCCAACCTGTATCGCCGCCGCGTGATTTCCTTTGACGTGGGCGTGGAACGCGCCGTGGACGCCAAGGAGTTTGCCCGCCTGGCCAACGACCCCAGCATCGGCAACGCGGGCGGCGCGGCGGCGGCCCCAGCCGGCTACGGCAGCGCGCCGGTGCAGGGCTTCGGCACGGCGGCGCCCACCCAGTCCACAGGACGCGGCGACGTGGGCCGTGGGGACGCCCGCAGCACCAGCACGCCCGAGATGGGGGGCGGCGGCTCCTACGGCCGCCGGTAAGGCGCCAGGCAGTAGAAGCAGGCGGCGCGGGTCATTCCATCAGGAAGCCCGCGCCGCCTCCTGATCTAGGCTTCTGGGGCAGGTTATGGATGGGCCGCTACTTCATCCTTCGCACGGTTAGGGCGTCTTCGCCTGCTCCCTATGGGTTGCGCGGTGGCAGCCTAGCCTCTGACCACCAGTGTTCCCCTGCGCCCGGCGCCCCTTTCACGAACTGGCCGGGCGTCACGCCCACATGCCGCTTGAACTGGTTTGAAAATGTACTCTGGTCACTGAATCCCGTCGCCAGCGCGACTTCGGCCAGACTCCAGCCTGCGTTTAGCCTGGCCCTGGCTTGCCGGATGCGCACCTGCACCTGATAGGCGTGGGGCGGCAGCCCGACCTCCTGCCGAAAGACCCGCGAGAGGTGAAAGGGGCTGAGGCCCGAGACGCGCACCACATCCTCCAGCGACACGTCCTCGCTGGCGTGCGCGTCCAGATAGGCCTGCACGTCCCGCACAGCGGCCCGTTCCCGGCCCACGCGCCCTGGCGACAGCCGCGCCTCTGCCAGGTCCGTGACGAGCTGTACTAAGGCGTCCTGCAGCACTGTCTCACGGGCCAGCTGCGACGCCGCCGGATGGATCAGCGCCTGATGCGCCCTGGTCAGTCGCGCCGCCACGGCTGGCGCAGCCACCACACTCTGCGGAAAATACGGCGTGGTCACCGACCGCCCGGTGACCTGTTCGGCCACCCGGCGCAGTTGCTCGGCGCTGGGGTACAGCACCAGATGCAGGTACCCGCCTTCCGCCCAGGAATGCCCGGTGGTGACCTCGTCGGCATTAATCAGCATGACGCTGCCTGGTGGCGCCACGCGCTCGGCGCCGCGATTCCAGAACTCCGCCGCGCCCTCATGCACGACCCCGACAGTGAATTCCTCGTGCGTGTGCCGCGCAAAGGCCTGTTTGACGAACCGGGCCTGCAACACGTCCAGGCCGCCCAGCGCAGGCACGCGCCACAGCCGCGCTTCATCCCGCTTCAGGGGCGCCCGGCGTGGCGTCAGGTCTGCGCTCACCGCGTCAGCATAGGCAGCCACACCAGCAATTTTTTGCAAGACAGGCCTCAAAGAGAGCCGCTACCGTAGCGTCATGTCGCCGCTGGATCTCCCGCCGTCAGAGCAGAGGCCCTCCACGTCCCGTCCTGGGCTGTTTTACGGCTGGATTGTCGTTGCCGTGGCGGCCCTGGTGCTGCTACTGTCGGCCGGGGCGCGCTCGGCGCCGGGAGTCTTTTTGCTGCCCATGCAAAGCGACCTGGGCCTGAACCGCACGGTGCTGTCCTTTGCCGCGTCTCTGGGCCTCATTATGTTTGGCCTGGGCGGGCCCCTGAGTGGCGCCCTGATGGACCGGTTTGGTCCCCGCCGCGTGACGGCAGCGGGCCTTCTGCTGATCGCCGCCAGCTTCGGCGCCAGCGCCCTGATTCACACCGCCTGGCAGCTTCATCTGGTCTGGGGCGTCCTGAGCGGGCTGGGCACCGGCATCGTGGGCAGCGTGCTGGGGGCCACCATTGCCAACCGCTGGTTCGTGACCGGGCGCGGCCTGGTGATGGGGCTGTTCGGCGCCGCAGGGTCGGCGGGCCAGCTCCTGTTTCTGCCGCTCCTGACTGCCATGGCCGGGGCCCTGGGATGGCGCCAGAGTGCCGTCATCATCGGAGGCCTGGCACTGGCGACCCTGATTCCAGCCGCCGCGCTGCTGCGTGACCAGCCCACCGAAGTTGGCGCGCAGCCTCTGGGGCTGAAACCCGGCGAGCAGGCGCCCAGCGTCCGGCCCGACCCTGGGGTGATGCGGCAGGCCGTGCGTTCGGGACAGTTCTGGCTGCTGGCGCTCACCTTTTTTGTCTGCGGGGCCACCTCAAACGGCCTGATTGGCATGCACTTTATTGCCTACTGCACAGAAGCGGGCCTGACCGCTGGGTACGCGGCCGGAATGCTGGCGCTGATGGGTGCCTTTAACTTTGCAGGCACCATCGCCAGTGGCTGGCTGACCGACCGCTACGACCCCCGCCTGCTGCTGGGCGCCTACTACGCCTTTCGTGGCGTCAGCCTGGCCCTGCTGCTGTTCATTCCACCGGGCGCAGGGCTGGTGGCCTTCGCGGTGCTGTTTGGCCTGGATTACATCGCCACCGTGCCGCCGACCACCGCGCTGGTGGCCGACAAGTTTGGGCGGGGGAATGTCGGCACGGTGTACGGCTGGGTGTTCTGCGCCCATATGGTCGGCGCGGCGCTGGCCGCGTGGCTGGGCGGCGTGGCGCGCGACGCCCTGGGGTCTTATGGCGTGGCGTTCATCGTGGCGGCTCTGCTGTCCCTGGCCGCAGCGGCGCTGACGCAGGGCATTGGGCGGCCGGAGCGGCCTGCTCTGGCCAGGGCCGGAGACTGACGGGTGGCTTGACTGAGAGGAGGACCGATCAACTTCTTCATCAGGCCGCAGCTCGCCTTCTGAGCGCAGGTCCGGCTCATCGGTAAAAAGAGGGAGACCCCAACGGCCTTTTCGCCTGAGCCTCCAAACCTGAGGGCATGACCGTAACACTCAAGAGACATCTCCTGAGCCTGCCTCGGGGAAACGGCGTGGTGAAACTTGGTCAAGTGGCGCTGTCAGACCGGACTGAGAGAATGGTGGGCCGCGTCTGACCACAGAGCTCGCAATGAGCGTCAACACGAAGGTATAGCGTCTCCGTCTCTGGCACCACTCGCACTCGTCTGCACGTCCCTCCCCTCTTCCCTACTTTGTTTTTCACTGTACGCGGTACAGTGATGCTGTGACGTGGCTCAAGCCAGTAGACATAGGTGCAGGCGCGCAGGCGACCTTCAACGACTTCGTGCGTGATCTGGAGGCCCGCCTGGCGGACCCCAACACCAACCGCGCCGCCCTGACCTGTTCTGTGCTGGCCGAGGCCATGTATGGCCGCTCCTATGCCCAGCTGCTCTCGGACGCCCCGCTGGCCGCCCTAAATCTGGACGCGGGCAACGTCACTTTTGAGGCCGAATATTACATGGCCACCGACCAGGAGCGCTTTGCCCAGGTCAAGCCCCTGCTGTGGCTCTGGAAGAACCTGGACCTGACCCCGCTGGGCCAGAATCCGGTGCTGGGCATTCCGGTGCGGCGGGTGCTCGCCCAGCACATCTTCAGGCGGGTGGGGCGCAACTTCAAATGCTGGCAGAACGTGGAATTCAGCGTGGGCTACAACATGGATGTAGGCGACGATGTGGTGGTGCACCGCCATGTGCTGCTGGACGACATCGGCGGCATTGAGCTGCACGACGGCGCCTCGGTCAGCGATTACGTGAACATCTACAGCCACACCCACAGCGTGCTGGACGGCCCGGACGTGACCCTGCGCCGAACGGTGATTGGCCGGGGCGCGCGCATCACCTATCACTCCACGGTGCTGGCGGGCAGCGTGGTCAGCGACGACGCCATGCTGGCGACCCACGCCCTGCTGCGCGGCGACATTCCGCCGCACGGCATCGCCATGGGCCTGCCCGCCCGAACCACTCGCCTCAAGCTGCGCCCGCCCACCGAGCCCCACGTGGACGCCCGCACCTGGCCGCGAGAGGGGGCCCGTAAAGCCAACCCCGATTTCCCCGATCCCACCCCCAACCAGACCCGCACACCCGCTCAGGATGATCTGAACGTGCGCGAACCGGTTGGCCAGGAGGGCTGACCTTCTACAGCGGTCTGGCGCCGCCTGAAGGCGAGATGCACGGACTTTCGGGCTGTGCCGGACCGCCGGTCAAACGCAGCACCTTACGACCCTGCTTCAAGCATCAGCCAGCCAGTCCACCGCTCAGAGTGGCTCCTGCATGAGCCTGGCGTGGGTCAGGGACTGGATACAGATTCCGTCTGGTTCGTAGATAAAGCACGGAATCCGTTTTGCTCTCACTCGCTTTGCAGCGCATCTTTTCAAGTCCGCTCGACCTCCGGCTGTCGCAGGGCCTTCGGGCTGAGTTGCCTCTCGACCGCAAGCGCAGCGGCTGACGCACGCCCAGCAGTTCGCTGTTGCTGCGCCCCGGCGGCATTGCTCAAGTCCACCTCAATGGCTCCGTGGACACCAACGAGAGGCGCGAAGCCGCCGAGCGCTGCCCGCCCCCTCCACGCTAGAGGTCCGTTTCCTCCCCAGGCTTCAGCACCCGCACATCCACGCCGCGCGCCTTGCCTTCACGCTCAAAGACGGCTGGGTCGCCGGTCAGTGGGGGAAAGGTCCCGTAGTGCATGGGAATGGCCACACGGGGCCGCAGCAACTCCAGGCAGCGCGCGGCTTCCTCCGGGCCCATCGTGTAATGGTCGCCAATGGGGAGTAGGGCGGCGTCCAGGCCCCGGTCACCAATCAGGCGCATATCCGAAAAGAGGCTGGTGTCGCCCGCAAAGTAGACGCGCTGGCCACCCAATTCAATGACCAAGCCGGTGGGCATGCCGCCGTAGGTGCCGTCAGGAAACGAGGAACTGTGCCAGGCGGGGGTCAAGGCAACGCTGCCCCACTCGGCGCGGAAGGTGCCGCCGATGTTCATGCCGGTGGCGGCGCTGGCGCCGTGTTTCTGGGCATAGCCCGCAATCTCGGCGGTGGCCACCAGCGGAATGCCCTGACGGGCAAATGTCAGCGCGTCGCCCCAGTGGTCGCCGTGCGCGTGGCTGATCAGCACCGCGCTGGGCCGGAGGGCTAGAACCTCCTTCACCCCCAGACTGGCCTGAGGGTTGCCGGACAGGAAGGGGTCGAGCAGCAAGCGGTGCCCCTGGGCTTCAAGGAGAAAGGCGCTGTGGCCAAGAAAGTGAATCTTCATAGGAAACCTCCGGGCAGAACAGGGGTATTTCACCTGGGTATGCGGCCCCTTTGCCTTTACCGAGCGTCCATCGTTGGCCGGGGCCGGGGGGCAGCCGGGACGCCCACTGACGTTCAGGCCGTATAGTGGGCGCGCAAACACTGCGCCCTGCCGCCTCTCGTCAAGGAGTGCCTCTCTTTTGCTATCCACGCCATTTGGTCAGGTGAGTGTCCGGGACGCCCTGGACATCCTGCTGGTGGCGTTTCTGGTGTATCAGGGCTACCTGCTGGTGGCCGGCACCCGCGCGGTCAACGTGGTGCGAGGCATTCTGGTCTTTGCCGGCGTGTGGGTGGCGGCGCAGCTCCTGAACCTCACCACCCTCAGTTACCTGCTGGGGCGTGCGGGCACGGTGGGCATTTTCGCCCTGATCGTGCTGTTTCAGCCAGAGCTGCGCGCGGCGCTGGAACGCATCGGCCGCCCCAGGGGCGCGGGCGCCGGGGCCAGCGGCGCCGCCCTTCAGGATCTGGCCCGCGCCATGGAACGCCTGGCCGAGCGCAAGACCGGCGCCCTGATCGCCATCGAGCGGCGCACGCCGCTGGGCGAATACGCCGCCACCGGGGTGGGCCTGGACGCCCTGGTCAGCGTGCCGTTTCTGGAGGCCCTCTTTGCCCGCAACGCGCCCCTGCACGACGGCGGCGTGGTGGTGCAGGGCTCGCGGGTGGTGGCCGCCGGCTGCCTGTTTCCGCTGCAGTCCAGTGACGGCACCTACCGCCGCTACGGCACCCGGCACCGCGCGGCCATCGGCCTCTCTGAACTGACCGACGCCGTGGTGCTCGTCGTCAGTGAGGAACGCGGCAGCATGCGCCTGGCCCTGGGGGGCCGGCTGGGCCCGGACCTGAACGGCACCGAACTGCGCGAGCAGCTGCGCGCCCTGGTGTATGACCGCGTGCCGGACCTGACGCCACCCGGCCCCGCCGCGCCGCAGGAGGTCCGGTGAGCGCGCCGCGGGACCGCTGGCGGCGCTGGCTCAGCCCCCGCTACGCCTGGGCGCGCTTTACCCACAACCTGGGCCCAAAACTGCTGGCGCTGGGCGTGGCGCTGACCCTCTGGTTTCTGGCCACCGCCGACCGCCGCGCCAACGTGGACCAGGGCTTTGACGTGCCGGTCACGGTGCGCGACACCACCGGCAACGGCCAGGAAAAGCGGGCGGTGGGCAGCCTCACGCCGCCCTCGGTGCGCGTGATTCTGTCGGGTCGCCCCGAGCGGCTGCGCGAGCTGGAAGCCCAGAACATTGAGGCGGTCGTGGACGTGACCGGCATTCCGGAAGGCAGTTTCACCCAACCGGTTACCGTAACCCCACCTACCGGCACGGCCGTGCAGCGCCTGACGCCAACGCGCGTCCAGGGCTTCGTGGACACCCAGGTGCAGCGCACCCTGCCCGTGACCCTCAGCGTGACCTCGCCGCCCGAATCCAGCGTGCCGCGCTACGTGGTCTCGCCCACCGAGGCCAGCGTGACCGGCGCCGGGCAGACCCTGGCCCAGGTCACCCGCATCATCACCAGCCCGGCGGCCCTGGCGGCCGGCGCCGAGCAGGAGGTGCCGCTGGTGGCCCTGAGCAGCGCGGGCCTCCCCGTGACCGGCGTGACGCTGCGCCCCGCCACCGTGACCGTGCGCCGCCTGGATACCGGCGAGCTGCCCGTCAAGACGCTGCCAGTCGTCCTGAATGACCCGCCGCCTACCCTGATTGTCACTGCCATCAGCGTGCAGCCCAGCACCGTGCGCGTGGTGGCGGCCCCTGAACTGCTGGGGCGGCTGCGCGAGGTCTCGGGGACCGTGACCTACCGCGTGGGCACCTCCACAGTGCCAGTGCGGCTGTCGGTGCCGGCTGGCGCGCAGGCCCTGGAAGCCGTCAGCGTACGCCTGACGGTGGCGGCGCGCCCGGTCGTCACCCCCCCCGTTCCCTGAAGCCGCGCCCAGGCCGCCCGGCTTCAGAAGGTGACCCGGAAGTCAGCCGACTCACACCTTGAAGGTGTACAGTCTTGATCATGATGTGGGCAAGCGGCCACAGCCATTCGTGATAGCCCAGCTTCTCGTGCCCAGGCATGCCGTCGCCGCCTGGACCGGCTGGGAGGAGCGCGTGCGCCTGATGGTCAGGCCGCGCCGCTACGAACATGTCTTGCGCGTCGCCGATCTGGCCGCGCAGATTGCCCGCGCCAACGGCCTGGACGATATGCGCGCCTATGCCGCTGGCATCCTGCACGACATCGCCCGCGACCTGCCCGACGCCGAACTGCTGCGCCTGGCCCCCCCCGAATGTGAGATTGACGCCGCGCATCCGCTGGCGCTGCACGGCCGCGCCGCGCGCGTGCTGCTGGAGCGCTGGGGATACCAGGACCGCGTGGTGCTGGACGCCGTCGAGGACCACACCACCGGGCCGCGCGGCGGCAATTCGGTGTCAGCCTGCGTGTATATCGCCGACGTCTCCGAGCCGGGGCGCGGCGTGAACCACGACATCCGCGAGCTGGCGCTGTGCGACCTGGGGGCCGCGCTGGAACGCGCCATCGTCTCGAAAGTCACGTACCTGCAAGGACGGGGGATTCAGGTCCATCCGCGCACCTTGCAGGCGTATCACGCACTGCCGTGTGTGGCGCAGGCGGCCGCGTCCTCAGTCCCGCTGCGCCCCCAGCCTCCCCTGCCGTTCGAGTCGTGACGCCGGACCCTTCCCTTCCGGTGGCGCCCTCGCCCCGGATTGCCGGGCTGCGCGCCCTGCAGGCATTTGGCCTGAGCCTGGCCAGCCTGTGCCTGGGGGCCTTTGCCCTGCTCAGCGGGGCCGGACCCGTCAGCGCGGCGGCGGCGCCGGCCGGGCAGGCCCCGCAGTTCACGGTGCTGGTGGCCGGGCGCGACATCGTGTACTGCTATTACCAGCAGCCGTGCAAGGACCAGGAGCAGCGCACGGGCCTGGTGCAGCCACCCAACACCGACACCCTGATGCTGGTCAAGGTGGACAGTGCGGGCGTGCGGGTGCTGAATATTCCGCGCGACACCAACGTGGGCCCTTATGACCCCTGGCGGTCCGTGGGCGCCCAGAAGGTGAACAGCCAGTACCACACTGGCGGCCCCGAGGCCCTGACCCGCGCGGTCGAGACGATTACCGGCGAGCGGGTGGATTCCTACGTAATTGTGCGCACCGACTACGTGGCGCGCGTGATTGACGCGCTGGGTGGCCTGGACGTCACTGTCCCCGAGGGCGGCATCGAGTGGGTGGACCGGGCGGCGGGCGTGGACCTGCGGCTGGCCCCTGGCCCCCACCACCTGAGCGGCGACCAGGGCGTGCTGTTCTTGCGGGTGCGCAAGGGCTTTGGCGACGATTACGGCCGCATTGACCACCAGAAACAGGCGCTGACCCAGCTGGCCGGGCGGCTGCGGTCAGCGCAGGGGCTGGCGGCGCTGCCCACCATTCTGGGCGGCATTGGCAACGGCGTGGAAACCAACGCCGATCCGGCGCTGCTCTCGGCGCTGCGGCCCCACCTGGGGCAGATGAAACTGAGTTTTGCCACCCTGCCCACCGACGAGATTCCTGGCACCTTCAATCTGGCGGTCAACCGCGAGCGGCTGGCGGGGCTGTGGTCGGCCGCCGGCACGTCGTCGGCCCCAGCTCCCCAGGCGAAGGTGCAGGTGGTGGACGCCAGCGGCGCGGCCCTGGGTCTCCCGCTGGCGGCGGCGCTGCGCGCGCTGGGCTACCCCGAGGTGGAGGTCAGCGTGGCCCCCGAGAGCCGCGAGGCCAGTCAGGTGTTCACGCAGCTGGCCCTGACCGACGCTAACCTGCTGGCCGAGGCCCTGCATCTGCCGCGCCTTCAGGGCGAGCGATTTGCCGTAGGCGCCGACGAGGTGGGCATCTTCCTGGGCCAGGACGCCCAGGGGACGCTGGCCGCTCTCCGTGGGCTTACGCCGTCACGCCCCGCCACCCCCTGAACGCCGCCTCATCACTGAACCCTCAAGGCACCTGCCCCGGCCAGCCCTGTAGACTGCACCGATATGGCGCCGGGAGACCCCGCGTCCCCCCGAGCTGCCAACGACCCGGCGGCCACAGGCTTCAGCCCACGCCCCTGGCTTCCCGCGCGGCCGTTTGCTGGCCGTCCCCTGCCCCTTCCCCCTCTTTCCCGGAGACCCCATGATCCCAGACCCCACCACCCACACCCAACTGCGCGCCATCGTGGACGCGGCCCGCGAGCGCCGCGCCGAGGACGTGCTGGTCCTCGACCTGACCGAGGTCAGCAGCACCCTCGAATACTTTGTCATTTGCACCGCCACAGCGGGACTGCAGCTGAACGCCGTTCAGGAAAACATCCGCGAGAAGGCGCAGGCGGCGGGCCTGCCGCGTCCCAGCGTCGAGGGCCCCAGCGAGCGTTGGCTGTTGCTGGCCTTTGGGGGCAGCATCGTCGTGCATATCATGACCAAAGACGCCCGCGAGTATTACGACCTTGAGGGCCTATGGAGCGACGCCCACGTGCTGGACTTCCCCGAAGTTCAGGCGTAAGTGCCCGCACAGAGGCCGCCCCGGACCAGCGTGGTCGGAGGCGGCCTTCTGATTGTTATACGGGAGCCCTCTGGAACATCCAAAGACACGAAACACAATGGAATCAGGCAGTCTCTGGCTGACCCGCAGCTTTCCAGGTCTGCTCGACTTGAACCGTGTCTGACAACGATGACCGTGGAGGCCCTCTCAGGAAACGGCCACGGTCAGCGCCGACAGGTGGGCACCACAGGCCAGCACCTCCACGCTGACCTGGCCCCCTGTGCGCCGCAGCGAGGTCAGGGCCGTGTTGTCATGCAGACCGCGCCGGGTGGACCACGCCTCCTCGAAGTTCCAGCCCAGCAGGTCGCACAGCAGGGCCGTGATCACCACGCCGTGCGTCACGACAACCGCGTGGTCGGTGTCGGTCAGGGCCAGGCGGTCCAGAAAGGTGCGGGCGCGCCCGGTCACGGCTTCCAGACTTTCACCCTGCGGCGCCGCCACCCGCGGCCAGGCCCGGAACCGTGCCGGGTCCAGGGCGTCCAGTTCGCTCAGGGTGCGTCCCTCCCAGGTCCCAATATTGATTTCGCGCAGCGCAGGGCTGGTCTGCACCGGCAGCCCGAGTTGCTCGCCCAGCGGCGCCGCCGTCTGCCGGGTGCGGCTCAGGTCGCTGGCATACAGGTGGGTGGGCCGCACGACATGCGCCGCCAGCCGCCCAGCGAGCGCCTGGGCCTGGGCGTGGCCCTGCTCGTCCAAAGCCACATCGGTCCAGCCCTGAAAGCGGCCCGCCGCGTTGTGCGCGGTGCGGCCATGCCTGACCAGGGTCAGCAGGCCCGTCATCTCAACCTGCCACGGCAAAACGGCGTCATCCTGGCAGGGTAACGCAGGAGCCTTGAAGCGTCGCCCGAATATGCACCTTGCCGGGCCTGGGGGAAGGACTTCACCGATCAACCAGTCTCGTGGCACTAGAGCGGTTCCAGGGGCAGCGCTCAGAGCAGCATCCAGCACCACCCTGGGTCTCATCCGGAAAGACACTGGGCGAACAAACTTGTCAAGCGGCAGAGCCACTTGAGGCTCTACCGAGGCAACGGGAAACCACTCTCACAGCGAAACCCAGAGTGGTTGAAGAAGGAACACTCAAGCCTTCTGGGACGAACAGGGGCCGTGATCGCAAGCAATTGCGGCAAAAGTGAAATGGAAGGACTGTTGTTTGCCCCAGTGTGGAACTGGCAGCTGCCCTCAGTCCTCAGCCTGCGCGGCCTGCCCGATGCCCAGGGGCAATTCGCGGGCCACGCGCTCCAGGGTGCGCCCTGCCGCCGCCCGCACCATCTTTTCGAAGGCGGCGCCGCCCCAGCCCTGGGCGTCCGGCGTGGCCAGGTGGGCGCAAAACTGAAAGGCAAAGTGCAGTTCATCACGTGCCCACCGGGCCTGTCCCGCCACTTCGACCCAGGCGCGTTCGCCGCTTACCAGCTGGGGATGTAACTCGGCGCCGTCCGGGGTGGCCTCCACCACACTGCAAAACGGCAGGTCCACGTCCCCCAGCCCTGGCAGCGGCACCAGCAATTCGCCCCGCACCACCGCGCCCTCTGTCCGCAGATCCCGCAAGAAGCGCACCCGGGCCAGGGCGCGGGCCGGGGCCCGTACAAAAGCCAGGGCCGCGTCCGGCGCGCCGGACCAGGGCACGGTAAAGGTCTGCGCCGCCTCGACCTTCAAGCCGCTGCCGTCCCTACTCGACCCATTCGATAACCACGCGGTTTTCATTCAGGGCGGCTTGCAGTTCGGCGTCGCCGGCGCTGCGCAGCCGGGGCAGGTGGGCAAAGCGCGGCGTGGCCGAGGCGAAGCCCAGCCGCACCACCACGTCGTCACTGGCCTCGTCCTTGCCCATGCGCCAGACCAGCTGGCCGCCCAGCGCCTCCAGCGCCCGGACCAGTTCGGGTGGGGCCGGGAGAGCAGCGTCACCAGCGTCTTCGCCGGGCAGGTCTGCGGTCATGGGGGCATTGTACGCGCCGCGCAGGGTGGAGAATGGAGCGCATGACGGCCGACCCCTCCCCCAACCTCAGCTGGCGCGCCCTGGAAACCCGCGTGGGCCTGGACCAGTTGCCCGCCTTTCACCGCGCCTTCCTCGCCTGGCGGGGCGTCGAGAGCGCCCAGGAGATGCCGCTGCGCCGCGTGCAGCAGCGGGTCGAGGCCGAACTTAACCGGCTGGTCCAGGCGGGTCAGGCCACCCGTGAGGACGACGACTGGCAGCTGGCGGCCGGTGCCCTGGGCGGCTTTGAGGCTGCTGCCCCGTACCTTGCCCCGGATATCCTGGGGCAGTGACGGTGGTTTCATGAGTCTGCGGATTCTGGGTGGCAGTGCCAAGGGCCGGGCGCTTCAGGTGCCGGACAGTGCCCGGCCCAGCGGCGCGCGGGTGCGCAAAAGCCTGTTTGATCTGCTGGCGGCCCGCGCGCCCTCAGGCACCTTTCTGGACCTGCACGGGGGCAGCGGCGCCATCGGCCTGGAAGCGGCCAGCCGGGGCTACGCGGTGACCCTGGTGGAAAAGGACGCGCGCGCGGTGAGGGCGCTGGAAACCAACGCCCAAGCGCTGGACCTCCGGGCCCGCATCCTGCGCGGGGACGCCGAAGCCCTGTTGCCGCGCTTGGGCCAATTTGACGTGGTGTTCAGTGACCCGCCCTACGAGGCCAATATTCCGGCCCTGACCCTGAAACTCCTGGGCAGCGGCGTGGTGGGCCCAGGCGGCCTGCTGATCTGCCAGCACCCAGACCGCACCCAGCTGCCGCCCCATGCAGGGTACAGTCACGAGGTCCGGGAATACGGCAGCAACAGCCTGACGCTCTACTGGCGCGCTCGCCCTGAAGCCTCTGGCCTGGTAGCCGACTTGAGCTGAGCGGGCGAGGCCGCTAAGGTAACGGGGCCATGAACGCCGTCTTTCCCGGCTCCTTTGACCCGATTACCAGTGGACATATGGACGTGCTGACCCGCGCCGCCAAGATGTTCGAGCAGGTGACCGTCACCGTGATGCACAACGCCCGCAAGCAGGGCCGCCACCTGTTTACCCTGGACGAGCGGCTGGACATCCTGCGTGAAGCCACCGCGCACCTGCCCAACGTCAGCGTAGACACCTTTGGCGGCCTGCTGGTGGATTACATGGCGCAGCAGCAGCAGGGCATCATCATCCGGGGGCTGCGCGCGGTGTCGGACTATGAATACGAGTTGCAAATTGCCCACCTGAACCGCCAGATTGGCGACACCGAAACTGTGTTCATCATGGCAGCGACCCGCTGGAGCTTTGTCAGCTCCTCGATGGTGCGCGAAATTGCCAGCTACGGCGGCGACATCAGCGAGATGGTGCCGCGCGCCAGCGCCGCCGCCCTGCGCCGCAAACACGCCGACGTGTACGCCGAGCGAGAGGCGGCGCTGGCCGCCGCCCGGCGCCCTTCCTGAAGTCAGCAGCTCAGGCCTACCCTGTGCAACTTTAAGGTAAAGACCGCCGTAAGACCCCTCTCCTTACCCTGAGGGCGTGTCCACTCCTGACCCACGGCCGGACCTGCCCCCGCAGGGCGCCCCGCTGGACCCGGTGCCCAGCACGGCCGCCGCGCGGCTGCGCGACCTGCTGCAACTGGCCGAGCCTCTGGTGGTGTCGGACGCCGAGCAGGCCGAGGCGGCCCTGCGTGAGGCCCAGAAGCTGGCGGGCGCACTGGGCGACACCCGCAGCGAGGCCCTGGCCCTGACGCTGCTGGGAGCCACCTTTTTCTTCCGCTCTCAGTACCCGACGGCGCTTCAGGTGCTGGGGCAAGCGCAGGCCGCTGCCGACCGCGCGCAGGATGACCGCATCACCGCCCGCGTTCTGAACAACCTGGGCAACTGTGAGGTGGCGCTGGGCAACTACGGCGAGGGCATGGAGTACTACCAGCAAAGCCTCCGCTTGGCCCAGGCCTGCGGCGACGAGGACGGCCGCACCCGCGCCCTGAGCAACGTGGGCCTGATTCACCTGGAACTGGGAGAACACGAACTGGCGCTGGAGGTCTTTCAGGAAGTCCTGGCGCTGGCCGAAGAGGCCCAGGACGCGCTGTCCCAGTCCTCCTCGACCATCAACCTCGTGCTGTCCTACTACCATGTGGGCCGTTACGCCGACGCGCTGACGCTGGGCGCCGCCCACCTGCCCGTCGTGCGCGCGCTGGGTGTCCGGCAGCATGAGGTGGTGCTGCGCGCCTGGCTGCTGCCCTGCCTGATTCAGACTGGCCAGGCTGGCGACGCCGCGCGCCAGGCCGAGGACCTGCTGCCCCTGGCCCAGGCGGTGGATGACCGGGAATACGTGGCGTATATCCGGGCCTTTTATGGGCAGGCCCTGACGCAACTGGGGCAGCTGGACGCGGCGCAGGAGCAGTTGCTGCTGGCCCTGGCCGAAGCCCAGCAGCACGGCGCCCGGCTCTCGGAGCGCACGGTGTTGCAGCACCTGAGCGAACTGCACGCCGCGCGGGGCGAATGGCAGCAGGCCTACGAGCGCCTGCAAGCCTACGAGGCGCTGAACCGGACGCTGCATGCCGAGGCGGTCGCGCGCAAGGCGCAGGTGATGGGCGCGCAGATGCAAGTGGAGATTCTGCGCCGCGAGGCCGACGCCGAACGCCGCCGCAGCGCCGAGCTGACCCAGGCCAACACCGCGCTTCAGGCGGCGCAGGAGGCGCTGTCGTACCGGGCCACCCACGACGCCCTGACGGGACTGGCCAACCGCGCTCATTTTCAGGCCGAACTGGAACGCGCCGTGCAGGCGGCCAGCCCCGCGCCGTTTGGTGTGCTCTTTATTGACCTTGACCGCTTCAAGCAGGTCAACGACACCCTGGGGCACGAGGTCGGAGATGAGCTGCTCAAGGCCGTGGCCGGGCAGCTCCGGGGGGCGGTGCGCTCGGGTGACCTGGTGGCGCGGATGGGCGGCGACGAATTTACCATCCTGCTGCGGAGCCTCCGCGAGCCGCGCGACGCCGAGCGGGTGGCGCACAAGATTCTGAACGCCCTGGCCCAGCCGCTTCTGGTCTGCGGGCACACCCTGCAGGTCACGGGGTCTATCGGGGTGGCGGTGGCGCCGCGTGACGGTCAGGATGTGGGCACCCTGCAAAAACACGCCGATCTGGCCATGTACCGCGCCAAGCAGGGGGGCAAGAATGGGGTGCGCACCTTCCAGCCTGGCCCCGACGAGGCGTCCCCACAGCCGCCCGGTCATCTGGAGGTGGAGCGCGACCTGCGCGGCGCCCTGGTGCGCGGCGAGTTCGTGCTGCACTACCAGGGCCAGTACGATGTCCGCACCCAGGCGCTGACCGGCTTTGAGGCCCTGCTGCGCTGGCAGCATCCCACCCAGGGCCTGCTGCCGCCCGGCGAGTTTCTCGGCATTGCCGAGGACAGCCAGCTGATTTTGCCAGTCGGGGCCTGGGTGCTGCGCGAAGCCTGCGGGCAGGCGGCGGCCTGGCAAACCCGCGCCCCCGGCCTGACCATCAGCGTCAATGTCAGCGCCCTGCAGTTCGAGCAGCCAGGATTCCTGACCACCGTGCAGCAGGCCCTAGAAGCTTCCGGGCTGGCACCGCAGCACCTGATTCTGGAGCTGACCGAACAGGCCGCCGCCCGCCACCCGGAAGCGGCCGCGCAGCAACTGTCCCGGTTGCGCGGCCTGGGGGTGCAGATTGCGCTGGACGACTTCGGCACCGGCCAGAGCAGCCTGAGCCTGCTGCATCAGCTGCCCATTGACCTCCTGAAGATTGACCGCTCGTTTCTGCAGGCGGCGCCCGACCCCGAGGCCAACCGGGTCTTTATCGGCGTGATGATTACCCTGGCCCACGGCCTGAACCTGCTGGTCACGGCTGAAGGGGTCGAAACCTCGCAGCAGCGGGCCCTGCTGGGTGAACTGGGCTGCGATAGCATGCAGGGGTTTTTGCTCACGCGCCCGCTGCCCGCCGCCGAAGCCGAGGGACTGCTGACGCTCCCGGCGATTAGTGCTCCACCAGCCTCTCCGAACTAGACAGAAGGGCCGTGGAGAGCAGAGCAGTTCTGCTCGGCGGGCGGCCCTCTAGACCTCCCGGCGGCGACGGCGGCTTGGTTCTTCAGCTTGTTGAATGACGCTGCCGAACGCAGTTGCCCAGAGGCGACAGCCGTTGCCTCCGCAGCGACCAGAACCCCAAACGAGAAGGAGGCTGAAAGCATTGCGCTCCCAGCCTCCGCTACCACCCGGTTTAGCCTTGCGCAGCGGCCTTCAGCGCCTCGGCCTTGTGGGTGCCTTCCCAGGGGAACTCGGCGCGGCCAAAGTGACCGTAAGCCGCCGTCTGCGCGTAGATGGGACGGCGCAGGTCCAGCTCAGCAATGATGGCCTGGGGGCGGGCGTCAAAGTGCCTCCCCACCAGTTCGGCCAGGCGCTCGTCGCTCACGGTGCCGGTGCCGTAGGTGTCCACCCGCAGGCTGACCGGATGCGCGCGGCCAATCGCGTAGGCGACCTCCACCAGCGCCCGGCGCGCCAGCCCCGCCGCCACAATGTTCTTGGCGATAAAGCGGGCGTAGTAGGCGGCGCTGCGGTCCACCTTGGTGGGGTCCTTGCCGGAAAAGGCGCCGCCGCCGTGCGGCACGGCCCCGCCGTAGGTGTCCACGATGATCTTGCGCCCGGTCAGGCCGGTGTCGCCGTGCGGCCCGCCAATCACAAAGCGCCCCGACGGGTTGATGAAGTATTTGGTGTCATCAGTCAGCAACTCGGCGGGAATGACGGCCCCGATGACATGTTCAAGCATGTCGGCGCGAATCTGCTCCTGGGTCACGTCCTCGCTGTGCTGGGTGCTGATCACCACGGTGTCCACCAGGGTCAGGCCCGCCTCGTGCGGCTCGCCGTCACGCACCACGGTCACCTGCGCCTTGGCGTCGGGACGCAGGTAGGGCAGGGTGCCCGCCTTGCGCAGTTCAGCCAGGCGCCGCGTCAGCCGGTGCGCCAGCGAGACCGGCAGCGGCATCAGCTCCGGGGTCTCGTCGGTGGCGTAGCCGAACATCAGGCCCTGGTCACCGGCCCCCACCTCGGAGTGAGCGTTCTCGGGGCGGGCGCGCTCGTCGTCCGTCATGCCGCGCCACTCTTCACTGTGGTTCACGCCGCCCGCAATCTCGGGACTCTGTTCGTGCAGGCTGACCAGCACCGCGCTGTATTCGGCGTCAAAGCCGTAGTTGGCGCGGGTGTAGCCCACCTTCATCACGGCGTCGCGGACGGTTTTTTGCACGTCCACCCTCGCGTGCTTGGCCGTCACTTCGCCCGCCACCACGGCCATGCCGGTGGTCAGCAGGGTTTCGACGGCCACGCGGCTGCCGGGTTCCTGGCGCAGAAACTCGTCGAGAATGCTGTCCGAGATGAAGTCGGCCAGCTTGTCGGGGTGCCCTTCGGACACCGATTCCGAGGTGTAGTACTTCCGCATAGTTGCTCCTTGCGCGTGGGAGGGCGTCTCACAGAACCACCTGGAGAGGGATGTCGCTGCGGTTCCCATACGGCCGGGCCCAGACTCTCCGCGTTCCGGCGACCGGCCTGTGCAGCGTAACCCACCGTTCCGGGGCGCGGAAAGGACAGCCGCCCGCCCCTGTCCAGTCCGGCTGACCCGCGCGCCTGACATCCGCCTGACGTGGCCGGTCAGAATGAAAGGCAATGAGCCACGTCGTTGTCATCGAGGACGAGGGAACGGTACGCGACGTTCTGCGCTTTCACCTGGAGCGGGCCGGGCTGCGCGTCACGGCCCTGGACTCGGTGGCCGGGGCCCTGGCCGCCCTGCCGGAAGCCGACGCCCTGGTGCTGGACTGGATGCTGCCCGGCGAGAGCGGCCTGAGTTTCTTGCGGCGGGTGCGCGCCGACGCCGAACTGCGCCGCCTGCCGGTGCTGATGCTGACCGCCCGCGCCGCCGAGGCCGAGCGGGTCGAGGGCCTGGAATCAGGGGCCGACGACTACCTGACCAAGCCCTTTTCAGCAGCAGAACTGGTGGCACGGGTGCGCGCGCTGCTGCGGCGCAGTCAGCCGGACGTGCCGCCCCTGATGACCAACGGGCCGCTGAGCGTGGACATGAGCGCCGCCGAGGCGCGCCTGGGGGGCCAGCGCCTGAACCTCACGCGGCGCGAATTTGACCTGCTGGCCTTTTTTACCCAGCATGTGGGCCGGGTCTACGCGCGCACCGAGCTGCTGGACCGGGTGTGGGGCGCGGACTTTCTGGGCGGGGAGCGCACGGTGGACCAGCACGTCACGCAGTTGCGTGCCCACCTGAACGATGACCCCGGCAAACCCGGCTTTCTGGAAACCGTGCGCGGCAAGGGCTACCGCATGCGCCCCTGGACGGAAACCCCGTGACGGGCGCGGAGGGCCTGGCCGCCGGGCCCGTCACAGACCGCTGGATTGACGCCCTGCCCCAGGCGGTGCTGCTGACCCAGGGCGGGCAGGTTACGCGGGTGAACGCCGCCGCCTCGCGGCTGTGGGGGCTGTCCCAGGACCGGGCCCAGGGACGTCCGGTGCTGGAGGTCGTGCGCCGCCACACCCTGGAAACCCTGCTGGAACGCGGCGGCGAGCTGGAACTGGAGGTCTCGGGGCGCACCCTGCGCTGCCAGGCCACCCGCGACGGCAGCAGCGGCGCCCTGATTGTGGAGGACGTGACTGACCACCGCCGCCGCGAGGCCGAACTGCGCGAGGCCACCGCCGTCCTGTCGCACGAATTCCGTACGCCCGTGGCGGCGCTGCGCGGGGTGCTTGAAGCCCTGGAATACGACATGCCGCGCGACCTCTCGCAAAATTTTGTGCGCCAGGGACTGCAAGAAACCGAGCGGCTGGCCCGGCTGGTCGAGGACCTGGCGGTGGGGTTCCGGCCCACGCGGGCCCGGACCCTGCCCCTGAGCGAAGCGTTTGCCCGCGCCGAGCGGCTGCTGTCGGCAGAACTAACTGCCCGGCGCGCCGCCGTGACCTTTGGGCAGGACTTTCTGGTGCGTGCCGACCCTGACAAGCTGCTTCAGGTGCTCCTCAACCTCGTGGAAAACGCCCTGAAGTACGGCCCGGCCGGTCAGCCGCTGCAGGTGCTGACCGCCGAGCGGGGCACCTGGATCGAGGTGAGCGTGCTGGACGGCGGCCCGCCTATCGCCGACACCGAGAGCCTGTTCGGGGCGCACACCCGCGGCCCGTCAGCCACTGGCCAGGGCAGCGGCATGGGCCTGTACATCGTGCGCTCGATTGTGCACGGCTGGGGCGGGCAGGCCTGGGCCGAACGCCAGGGCAGCCAGAATGCCTTTTGCTTCACGCTGCCGGGCGTGGGGGGCCTGTAAGCCGGCAGGCCCCCGGCTGACATCCCCCTGACACCTGCCCCGCTGCCGGGTGCTAGGGTCGCTCTCATCAGGGGTCAGACGGACTTCACCGTTTCTGCACACGCCTCAACCGGAGTCCGTCTCAGAGCACCCTCCTTCCGTCCCCTTGGCCCCTTGTCCGGCACCCCACCCGAGTCTCTGCCCCCACCTCCCCGAGGAGTTCCCGATGCGCGAAGCCCTGGAAAACGATTTACGTGCCGTTCTGAACGGCGCCCTCAATATGCTGGGCACCGTCGAGCAGATGCTGCCGGTGGCCGGCGACGTGCTGCTGCGCGAGCAGGTCGAGCGCCTAGGCGAGGTCAAGGCCCTGGACCGCGAGGTGGACGCCCAGGAAGCGCAAATTGAGGCCGAGTGCCTGCGGATTATCGCGCTGCACCAGCCGGTGGCCCGCGACCTGCGCATGGTGGCCCTGATTCTCAAGAGCCTCAGCGACATCGAGCGCATGGGGGACTACGTGGTGCATGTGGCCGAAGACGGCGCCGAGCTGGCCCAGGCCCCGGCCCTCAAACGCTACGTGAACCTTTCGCGGATGCTGGACCGCCTGGGTGAAATGAGCCAGAACCTGCGCACCGCCATCGCCGACCGCGATGTGAGCCGCGCCGAGGCGACCGTGCAGATGGACGACGAGGTGGACGACCTCTACGAGCAGATTCAGCGCGAACTGGTCACCTACATGCTTGAAGACCCCCGCAATATCAGCAAGGCCCTGATGTTAATGCGCGTGGGCCGCAGCTTGGAGCGGGTGGGCGACCACATGGAAAATATCGCTGAGCGCGTGCGCTACTGGGTGACCGGCCAGCGCGAGGGGTAAGACTCGATGTGAAGACTTCTGGCATGTTTCCGGCCAGAGAGGCAAGGGGAATGTCGGGCCGTTGAGCTGGCAACGCGCCGGAGGCAGCGAACATCCGCTCTCCTTTCCTCTTCCAGAATGGAACGGAATTCTGAGAAGAACCCGGCTGACCGGGCGGCTGCCAGGCTTGAGCGGCGGCCCCTTGCCGATCCTTTACACTTTGCCCTGATGAGCGAACAGGCGCCGGACGTACTTGTGATTGTGGGAGGCAGCGTGGCCGCCGTGAAGGCCCCAGCGGTCCTGCGCAGGCTGCGTGAGCGGGGCGCCCACGTCCGCGTGATCGCCACGCGCGCCGCCCTGAGCTTTACCACCGAGCTGGCCCTCAGCACCGCTGCTGCGGGCCCGGTGGGCACGGATGAGCACTGGTTCGAGGCCCGCCCGGACGCCCTGCACCTGCACAGCGCGAAGGTGGACGCCGCTGTGGTGGTGGGCGCCACCGCCGACCTGCTGGCCGGCGCCGCCCACGGTCACGCAGGTAGCCTAGCGCTGGCGACCCTGCTGAGCGTGCGCGCGCCCGTGATATGGGTGCCCGCCATGAATGAGGCCATGTGGACCCACCCGGCGGTGCAGGCCAACGCGGCGCAGTTGCGCGGCTGGGGCCACGCCTTCCTGGGGCCAGCCGTGGGCGCATTCGGCACCCAGGGCGAAGGGTCGGGCCTGGGTCGCATGAGCGAACCGGAGGACATTGCCGGGGCTGTGCTGGCGCTGCGGCCCAGGACAGGCAACGCTCAGCCCGGAGGCGTGATGCCCCCCTCCCCTTCCCTCTGCGACCTCGCAGGCCGCCAGGTGGTGGTCTCCGCTGGTCCTACGCGCGAGTACCTGGACCCGGTGCGCTTTATCAGCAATCCCAGCAGCGGCAAGATGGGCTTTGCCGTGGCCGAGGCCGCGCGGGACCGGGGCGCCCAGGTGACCCTGGTGACCGGGCCGGTCAACCTCCCTGACCCAGCAGGGCTGAAGGTGGTACGCATTGAGTCGGCGCTGGAATTGCGGGACGCCGTGGTCGCGGCCGCCCAGACCGCTGACCTCGTGGTCATGACCGCCGCCGTGGCCGACTACCGGGCTGCCGCCCCCAGCGGCGAAAAACAGGCGAAAGTTGCTGGCGACGTGACCATCCACCTGACCCCCAACCCCGACATCCTGGCCGAGTTGGGGCGGGACAAGGGGCGCCGGGTGTTGGTGGGCTTTGCCATGGAAACGCACGCTGGGGTGGAGCGGGCCGCCGGTAAGGCGCAGCGCAAGAACGCCGACTTTATCCTGCTGAATTACCCCACGCGCGAGGGGACGGCGTTCGGCGGCGACGACAATCAGGTAACCCTGGTGCGGCCAGACGGCCGCCACGAGGACTGGCCCCGCCTCAGCAAGCGCGAGGTGGCCGAGCAGCTCCTGACCGAGGCCGTTCGGCTGCTGCCCCCCACCCCATAGGCCCCGATTGCATAATGGAATGAATATTCATAGCATGTGAGGAATGGCAGGCGCGCTCAGCAAGGAACAACGGCAAAAACGCATTCAGGACATCATCGCCCGCGAGAGCGTCAGCACCCAGGGCGATCTGGTCGAGCGCCTGCGCGCCGAGGGCATCCGGGTCACGCAGGCCACCGTCAGCCGCGACATCAACGAGCTGCGCCTGGTGCGCCTGCCGGTGGGCAAGGGCCGCCACCGCTACGCCCTGGCGCAGACCGCTGGCCACACGGGCGCCGAGGAAGAACTGGCTCGCCTCTTTCAGAACTTCGTGCATGACGTGGACCGGGGCGAGAACATGCTGGTTATCCGCACCGCCGAAGGCCACGCCAGCGGGGTGGCCCTGCTGCTGGACCGCGTGCGCCGCGACGATATCGTGGGCACCATTGCCGGTGAGGACACCATTTTTGTGGTGGCCCGCACCACAGGAGACGCCGAGAACATCATGGAAGAGTTCCACGCGCTGATGCTGGGGTAAGGAGGGGGTGGGACGTAGGACACATCAGGAAGTTTGCTTTTCCCACAGCCTACGTCCCACACCCCTCACGGCACGTCGTCCTCGTCCAGCACCGGTACATTGCCAATCGGCAGCTGCACATGCGCGGTGGTGCCCTGGCCGGGTTCGCTTTCCAGCCAGATGCGCCCGCCGTGGGCGTCCACGATGCCGCGCGCAATGCTCAGGCCCAGGCCCGCGCCGCCCTGGTCGCGGCTGCGGCTGTCTTCCAAGCGGTAAAAGCGGTCAAACAGGCGCTCCAGCTGATCGGCGGGGATGCCAGGCCCGTTGTCCTGCACACTCAGGCGCACCTCGCCCGCCACCTGCGCGCTGCGCAGGGTAATCGTCTGGGCGCCGGCTTTCAGGGCGTTACTGACCAGGTTAATCATGACCTGCTTGAGGCGGTCGGGGTCACCCTCGAAGGTCACGTCCTCGCCCACGGCCGTCAGGGTGGTCTGCTGGGCCTGGGCCAGCGGCGCCAGTTCCCGCGTGATGTCCGAGAGAAACAGGGCGGCCAGGATCGGCTGACGGCTGAGCACCAGCGCGCCGCTGTCCGAACGGGCCAGTTGCAGCAGGCTGGCAATCAGGTTGGTCAGCCGCGCCGATTCACTTTGAATGATGCGCAGGCTCTCGGCCTGCTGCCCTGTGGGGTTGGTGCGCCGCAGCAGATACCCGGCGTGGCCGCTGATGGCCGTCACGGGCGTACGCAGCTCGTGGCTGGCGTCACTGGTAAAGCGGCGCTGCGCCTCGAAGCTGCCTTCCAGGCGGCCCAGCATGGCGTTCAGGGCGCGGGCCAGCGACTCGACCTCATCGCCTGTCGTGGGCACTGGCACCCGGTCAGTCAGGTTCTGACCGCCAATGCGCTCGGCGGCGCGCTGGACCCGGCGCAGAGGTTGAAGCGCCTGCCCCGCCAGGGCGTAGGCGCCCGTGCCCGCCGTGACCAGACCGACACCAAACAGCAGCAGCATGACGTTTTTCAGCTGGTCCAGCAGGTGCTGCACGGTGCTCAGGTTGCGGCCCACATAGACCAGACGCAGGCCCACCGCAGTCGCCGGGTCTTGCAACTTGGCCGGCTCCCCCACAGTCAGTTCCGGCGCCTGAAACGGCACGAGCAGCACCAGCAGCCGCATCAGGGTGGGCTGAACGTTGGCCGCCACTGCCACGGAGCGGTTCAGCGTCAGGCGGCCATCCGGCGAGTTGATCAGCCGTTCTAACTCTGCCTGCGACAGCTCGATGGGGCGTTGGGTGTCTACTGCCAGAGAACGGCGGGTGGCCTGGCGCAGGGCGTCGATGGACAGAAACAACTGGTCTTTCTGTTGAGGCGTATTCGCAGCGGCCAGTTCGTCCAGCAGCGACTGCTGGCTGTAAAAAGTCAGTTCCTCGACCGCCAGACTGTAGTTTGAAAAGGAATACCGGGTGGCCAACTTGGCCTCATCCAGCGGATTGACCTGAGAATCCAGCGGCAATCGGGGCGCGACCGGCACAAACTGCTCGTAGGTGGAGTTGAGGTCCCGGTCAATGCTGCCAATCAGGCTTACGCGCATTACATAGAGCGTGATGATGCCCACGGCAGTCAGCAAGAAAGTCAGCAGCGCCGTATAGAACAGCGTGAGCCGCCAGCGCAGGGTCACGGGCGACTCCGGGAAGAGGCGGCACTCATGTCAGGCAGTCTAGCGGCGCCGTTCGTGAGAGCAGGCCTCCAGGCCAACAGCGCCGGGAGACCGCAGCTGCCAGGCAATGTTTTACTCCTCGCGCAGCACATACCCCACGCCGCGCACCGTGTGAATCAGGCGGCGCTCGCCACCTTCTTCCAGCTTGCGGCGCAGATAGCCGATGTACACGTCCACCACGTTGCTGCCGCCTGTGTATTCCGGCCAGACTTTTTCCTCGATTTCAAAGCGCGAAAACACCTTGCCAGGGTTGCGGGCCAGCAGTTCCAGCAACTCAAATTCCTTGGCTGACAGTTCAACGCGCCGCCCACCCCGGAAGATTTCGCGGCCGTCCAGGTTCATCACCAGGTCGGCCACGCGCACCTCACCCGTCACGGCCGGGTTGACGCGCCTCAGGTGGGCACGAACGCGGGCCAGCAGCTCTTCAATGGAAAACGGCTTGATGAGATAATCATCGGCGCCAGAATCCAGACCCTCGACCTTGTCCTGAATACCGTCTTTGGCGGTCAGAATGATGATGGGTGTATTGCTCGTCTTGCGGATGCGGCGGGCCACTTCCAGGCCGTCCAGCACCGGCAGCATCAGGTCCAGAATCACCAGGTCGGGGTTGACCTCACGAAATTTAGACAGGCCTGTGACGCCGTCAAAGGCGACTTCAGTGGCGTAACCTTCGGCAGCCAATTCAAGTTCTATGAAGCGTGCAATGTCCTTCTCGTCCTCAATGACCAGTACCAGGGGCTTGCGTTCCATGCGGCCAGTCTAGGGAGCGCTCTCATGAGAAGCCCGCCCACGCGCTTAATCAACTTTCATGCGGCTTTCGTCGGCAGAAAGGTCCAGTAGGTGGTGCGCGCTGCACTGGGTACCAAAGCCAGCCAGCGCCAGCGGCGCGCAGGGCCAGGTGAGATGTTGGGGCAGGCGGCTGCTGACCCCATCGCAAATCAGGGTGTCGCCGGGGCGCGCGGCGTCACAGAGGCGCTTGGCGTAGTTGACAGGCAGACCGTAAGCACTGAGTTGCCCACCCACCATGCCCATCAACACCGGCCCAGCCGAGACCCCAGCACGAAGATGGAGTTGCACCCCCAGCTGACCAGCCAGATTCAGGCGGGAGGCGCGGCGGTGCGCGTCCTGTGCGGCGGCGCACGCCTGGCCAGCGTGCTGTGCAGGCCACCACGCCAGCACCGCGTCACCCTGATGCTGCAGCACCTGGCCCCCACGGGCCTCAAAACTCAGCAGCATCACCTGCACGAACTCCTGCATGAGAGCCATGTAATGGGACAGGGTCAGCTGCTGGGCCAGTGCGGTGCTGCCCACGAGGTCCACCAGCACGATACAGGCGGCGACAGTGTCGTCTTGGGGACCGGGGAGGGGCAGCAGGAGGTCAGGCATAAGAGAGCGGCCTTTATGATGCCTGAAGACAGGTCAGAAAGGAAGGTGAGATTGAATCAAAGTCGCGGGAACTCAGACATATAAAATCTCACAATGAGGCCACGTCCATTATAGCTAGACGGATGTAAAAAAGAAGGACTCTCAAAGCCTTCTCTCTGCTGCAGCCGACCGATTGACCAGTTCATAAAGAGTGCGAGGCCCACTACTACCGAAGGAAGATTGGTACCGAGATAATCCAGTCAGGACTCACCGTGCCGAGCGAGGACAGCGCCTTATAGAACTTAACAGGACGCTCGTAGCACGCTCTTGACGCAATGAACTCCCAACCTCAGGGCGGGCCCACGAGAAAGCCGTGCAGGGGTGGCAGGGTGCGGAAGGCCAGCCATTCGCCAGGTTGCGCGCTGATTGGTGTGTTAAGCGTGGCCAGCACCAGCGGCAGCCGGGCCTGGACCACCAGCACGCCGCGCTGGGCCCATAACACCTCGCCCTGTCCTTCCACAGCGGATACGCCCAGCACCTGCAAGCTCTCTGAGTGGGAGCTGGCCGGCAACACCTGGGTGTGATGTGGGTCCAGCACCCCATGCACCACAAGGTGCGCTGGCCCTGGGCGCGCGGCATACGGCCCGCTCCGGTCAAAAAGGTACAGGACCCTGCCACCTACCGCGAACTCCAGCAGGGGACTGCCCTCGCGCTGTGGGTACAGCATGCCTGACGCCGCGTAGGCAGCGAACCGCGCGCCGAATTCCCGTTCTGACGTTTCGAGCGTCACCCCTGACCTCTGGAGGATGAGCGCCGGGCCCAGCAATGCTCCGGGCGCCCACGAGTCAGCCTGACAGTGAGTGTCACCGCCCAGCTCTGCCCGCCATCTACCACAGGGTCGTGGACCATTCTGGGCATTCTACTGGGCTGCCCGTAGGCTCAGCCACTCCAGGTCCGGGCGGGGCGCGCCAGCCTGGTCCAGCAGGGCGTCGGCACGTTCCAGCGCAAAGGTGCCCTCAACTTCACGCTGCACATGAATCAGCACCAGGCCGTGCAGGCGCTCCAGCACGGCCCAGACCAGACTGTCGGGCACGGCCCTATCCCGCGCCCGCGCCAGCAGGGTGGCAGCCAGGCGCTCATCGCCGCCGACAAACGCCTGGGCCGCGTCCAGGGGAATCCAGCTGAGGCTCAGGTCAGGGTGCGCCACGTCACGTCCAGAATGACACCGGCCAGCATGGTCAGGGCCAGCCACATGTTGGCGTCAAAAAAGGCCACGTTCACGCGCGCCAGGTCCTGCGGATTCACGATGCGGTGTTCGTACAGCAGAATGCCGCCCATCACCAGCGCCGCCAGGTAGTACCACACACTCGCGCCCGTGACCGCACCGACCACCAGGAGCAGGGCAAATGTCAGACCGTGGCTGAGGGCCGCGATGCGCAGCGCCCTAGGAATCCCAAAGCGGGCCGGAATACTGCGAATACCGTTGGCCACATCGAAATCGCGGTCCATCGTGGCGTAGATCACGTCCAGACCAATCATCCAGAAAATCACCACGGCCCACAGCACCCAGGCCGGCGGCGCAAACTCCCCGGTCACGGCAATCCAGCCGCCCGCCGCCGCCGCACCGTCGGTCACGCCCAGCCAGGCGTGGCACAGCCAGGTAAAGCGCTTGGTGTAGGGATAACCAATCAGGAAGATGACGGCGACAGGCATCAGGGCCAGGCACAGCGGATTGAGCTGCGCGGCGGCAAAAGCCATGAGGCCCAGACTGACCAGCACTAGCGCCCAGGCCTGCGCAGGTTTGACCTTGCCGCTGGGCACTTCACGCCCGGCCGTGCGCGGATTGCGGGCGTCGATGTAGCGGTCAATCACCCGGTTGGCACCCATCGCGGCGGTGCGGGCCGCCGCCATCGCCACGGTGACCCACAACAGAACCTCCCAGCCAGGCCACCCGCTCCCGCGCGTTTGCATGCTGGCCAGGAGCATCCCGGCGTAGGCAAACGGCAGGGCAAATACCGTGTGCTCGAATTTCACCAGGTCCAGGTAGGTTTTTACGCGGGCTGCGCCATCACTCACGACCACGCAGCATAGCGCGCACAGAGGCGGGCGGCTTTCTGCTATAGTGCCCCCTGCGCGTGGATGGTTCGAGGCGTAGCGCAGGCCGGTAGCGCACTTGGTTTGGGACCAAGGGGTCGCAGGTTCGAATCCTGTCGCCTCGACCATGCAGCCCAGTGACCCTGTCTTGGGCACCTCCACGCGCCGTGCGGGATTGGTGTAGTGGTAGCACAGCAGCCTTCCAAGCTTCTGGCCTCGGTTCGAATCCGTGATCCCGCTCCAAACTGGCCCCCGTTCAGGGGGCTTTTTGCGCTCTTAGCTCAGTTGGATAGAGCAACCGCCTTCTAAGCGGTCGGTCCCGTGTTCGAGTCACGGAGAGCGCGCCACATCCAGACCCCTGCCCAGGCCCGGCGCAGGGGTTTTGACTGTACTTACCAGAGTAGCTCCACAAAAACAATGGGGGTTTTTGGGTAGAGATTGGCCTCACAATTGGGGACTTATGCCTGCGGTAGACAAAGATGACCATCCCCTTCCCATATCTCTCTAACTAAAAATGTATGTTGCATGAGTTCCAGAACTCTGCTATTAAGAGAATTGTGAACAAAGTAACGTTAGCTCTGGCCGCAACCGCTGCGCTGGCTCTCTCGGCCTGCGCCCCCAAGTACACCGCTGCTACTGCCAAACCGGTGAGCGACCTCAGCTGCGCAGAAATGAAAGACGAGCAGGTCAAACTGGCCAGCATCCGGTCTGAAGCCCAAAGCAAGAAAGGCATCAGCAAGGAAAACGTCTTCTGGGCTGTCTTTTTCTGGCCCGGCGCCGTAGTGAACGAACTGGACAACAGAGAAGTCATTGAGAAGGTGGACGCCCGAAGCGCAGAACTCACCAAGGGTCAGTCGGCCAAGAACTGCGCACCTTAAGGCGAAGCGGTTTGCGTTTGGGGTAGGGCTGATAACGGTCGGCAATAGAGATTCTCTACAAACCAGCACACCGACTCAGAAGAAAGATTGCCGTTCACAACCAGCAAGTGAATGGCAATCGAGGAATGGGCTGCTCCCAACTCATACGGCAAACCCGATAGTGAGCACTTCCCACTTCTATATTCCTCTCTTATCTTCGGTCCACTTCTCTCGGCTGGCCCGCGTTTAACCTGTCCTGAATCTCTCCCTGGGCTGCAGCTCAGGGACATTTTGCGTGATCAGGGGGGGCAGCATGGGCAGAATGTCAGCCCCTCGTCGCCTCATTCCCCCGTCGCCTGCGCTGCAGGATGCCCTGGACTTTCTGGAGCTGTACCATGCCGAGACAGGCACGCCGGGTCTAACGACGCGCCGGCGGCAGGTGCTGACCACCGGGACCATCACGCTCAGCACAGATGAACTGGCCCACGGCGCACGTGTGGCTTGGCGCAACAGCACGCGCTGCGTAGGCCGCCTGCCCTGGGCGGCTCTCAACGTGCGTGACCTGCGGCATGTGACCCAGGCGCCGCAGGTCTTCGCCACGCTGTGCGACCACTTGCGAACGGCGTTTAACGGCGGGCGTATCCAGCCGCTTATGAGTGTCTTCGGGCCAGGCGTGCGGATTCACAATGACCAGTTGCTGCGCTACGCCGGGTACCGACAAAGCGACGGCTCGGTGGTCGGCGATCCTCAAAACGTTGCCCTCACCGAGCATCTACTGCGACTGGGTTGGGCCGGCGGCCCCGGCACCCCTTTTGACCTCCTACCACTGGCCATTGAGGCTGAGGGCCAGGTGACCCTCTTTGACCTGCCAGCCGATGCGGTGCAGGAGGTAACGATCACCCACCCAGATCACCCGGCTATAGAGGCGCTGGGGCTCCGGTGGCCTGCTCTGCCGGTCATCAGCAATATGACCCTGGACGTTGCTGGGCAGCAGTTCACGTGTGCGCCATTTAATGGCTGGTACCTACAGACTGAAATTGCAGCGCGCAATCTGGCCGACGAAGGCCGGTATAACCAGCTGCCTGTGGTGGCGCGTGCGCTGGGCCTAGACACCACGTGGCGGCGTTCGCTGTGGCTAGACCGCGCTCTGTTGGAGCTGAACGTGGCCACCCTGCATTCTTTTGACCTGGCGGGTGTGCGTCTGGCTGACCACCACAGCGTCACCCGGCAATTTCAGGCCTTTGAGGCAGCAGAAGCCCGTGCGGGGCGCCCAGTCCGGGGGCTCTGGTCGTGGTTAATTCCGCCGCTTTCGCCCGCCACCACGCCGGTGTGGCATCAGCAATACGACGACACTCAAGTAAAGCCTAACTTCACGGCGCAGCGACCGGCCTGGCAAGAGGACCTGCGGCGCTGCCCTTTTCATAGCGGATAACAGCAAAATACAGAGTGCCTGAGAGGTAATCTCCCAGGCGCTGTGGCACTCGTGAAGTGGCGCAGCAAATCCCTACATGGCGACAGCTCTCAAGGTGATAGCCACCAACACAACGCGCACAACTGAAGAAAGCGCCCCAAACCGAAGTCTGGGGCGCTCTATTTGAACGCATCTGGTAGATGTGACGTGACCTATAG
>NZ_JAIQXU010000020.1 GCF_020166395.1 Deinococcus betulae
CAGGCGGCCGCCTGGATCCGTCGGCCCTCGCCGATCTGCGCCGGGTGGTGGACGCCCAGGCGCTGCCCCTGGTCTAAGCGCGGGTGCCGGGCGCGCGGTCCGGCACCTGTAAGGCGATCAACACCCACAGCCCCACCAAGCCCAGCAGCCGGGCCAGAACCGCTGGCACCACGGGCACGCTGACCTGAAGAAGCTCGGCTGTCAGGGCCAGCCCACCCACCCCTGCCGCCAGCAGGGCAGGCACGGTGTGCTCCGAGTGCCGCTGAAAGGACTTTCCCGCGCGCCAGAAGTACGCCAAGGCGCTCAAGCTGATCAGGAGATCCAGCACCAGGCGACCAACCGGCGCGCCCAGCGGGGCCAGGACGGCCACTTCCCAGATGTAACTGACGGAGAGGCCCGCCAGACCGATCACACCCAGGACGCGAAACGCGGCGTCCTGCCAGGCCTGCGTGAAGAAGTTCTGCATCCCTTCAGGCTAGGGGGCCTCTGGTTGCCGCCAGCAGGGGCGCGCCGGTCGGGGCCGGCGCAGCAGGGGGCCATCAGGAGGCGTCATGCGTGTACCCCAGAGTTCCAGTTCCCTGCCCTGGCCCCAGCAGAGCCGGTGGCGAAGCTTCGTCAACGATCTGTTCCGCTTCTACAGCCGCCGCAGCACCTACGCCGTGATGATGACCACGCAGTACGGCACGGCGGCCGTCGATCCGCAGCACCAGGTGGTCTACCTCAGTCCGGAGCTGCTGCCCACCGCCCCACCTGGCACCGTGCGCCACGAGCCGGATGACGAGTTAGGGGTGCGCGCCCTGCTCATCCGGGGCCTCATGGCCCATGAGGCCGGGCACGTCCAGTTCAGCCTCGACAAACCGGCCGCCCTCTTGGGGCAGCTGTGGAACGCGCTGGAAGACGAGCGCATGGAGCGGCTCATGGCGCTGCGGTACCCCGAGCTGGAGGCGGCCTTTGCCTTCCTGGGCGACACGCTGGCTGAAAAGGTGTCCAGGGACTGGACCGGCTCTTCACTGGAAGGGTGCCTGGCCATGCGCTTCGAACACGACCGGCCGGAGCCCAAGTGGCACCCCGCCCAGCCTGACGAGTGGGCCGACGTCTGGCCGCTGGTTCAGGCGGCGTGGACCGCGCCAGACAGCGACCGCGTGGTCTGGATTTCCCGCTGCATCCTGGGGCTGCTGAGCAAGGCCGAGGACGCCGACGAGCAGCCATTTCCCCTGATCCTGCGTGCCGATGGCGCGGGCGATCAGTCGGCTGAGCCCAGCGGCGCGGGTGGCCCCCCCGGTGCAGGCCCAGCCGGGGCACCCGCGGACCCCGCCCCGCCTGCGCCCCCTGCTTCCACGGTCCAGGCCGATATTGAAGGCCCGGCCCGCGTCCTGGCCAGCGTGCTGCGCGAGCAGACGAAACTCGCCCGGAGCCGCGCCCACGACTCGAGGGGCCATCTGGACTTTCACCGCTATCTCGAAGGTCGCCAGCGGCTCTTCCGGCAGAAGGAGGTGCCGGAGCAGGCCCGCACCGTGCAGGTCACCTGGATTGTGGACCGCAGCGGCAGCATGGACCATGAGGGCCGCATGCAGAGTGCGGTGCAGGCGCTGCGCATGGGCGTGCGGGCCGCGCAGCTCGCGCAGGTGCCCACGCGGGTGCTGGCCTTCGATGACCAGGTCGAGGACGTCGTGACTCTGCGGTGCCGGCCCGAGCAGGCCATGACCCAGGTGGGCCAGCTCTCTGCCCGGGGCTCGACCCTGCTGGCGCCCGCCTTGAAGCAGGCGCTGAGCACGCCGCGGTTTCCCGGCGATCAACACGTCCACATCGTCATCTGTGACGGTGGCCTGGAACCGTCCGACATGCAGGCCTGCGGGCGACTCATCCGGGGACATCCAGACGTCACGGTCCTGCCGGTGCTGATCGGCGACGCGACAGAACCGGAATTGCTTGAGCAGTGGCGGCGCACCTTCGGCGTGCTGCTGGCCGCCCACGACCACACCCAACTGGCGCCGGTGATCCGCGCCCGACTCCGCGCCCTGCGGCGCTGACCCCTTTGGAGGATGTATGCAGCCATCTGTACTTAGGCACGACCACCTGGACGCCGACGTTCTGAGCCGACTGCGGCACGTCAACGCCCGCCTGACGGACTACCACGGTCTGCGGCTCACCGGCGCGGAGTACATGCGCCTGTGCCGCCTGATCACCCAGCGCCGCATTCCCTACCAGGTGCTGCGCCGTGACCACCAGAACCGGCAGATTCTGCGGCTGCGCTGGCGCGGCGTCACCCTGCTCCTGGTGTACTCCCCCGCGCGCGGCCTGCTGCACACCGCGCTGCACCCCCTGCGGGGCCTGAGCCCCAAACGTCGGCCCACCGGCCCGCAGGCCCGCCAGGTCGGCCGCGGGCACGCGTTCGCCCGGCGAGACCGTGCCGGGCGGCAGCGCCACGCAGACGCCAACATCGCCCTGATTCAGGTGGCGCGCCCTGCGGGCGCACAGGGAACGTGGAGGTCGAAATGACGCACATGAACGTGTCCAAGAGCAATTTCGGGAACTTCTTCAAGGCCACTCCCGCCCCGGTGGCGCCCGCGCCGGTCCTGTCAGCCCCTGTGCCGGTGCCCGCGCCGATAGCCCCCGCCGCGCCGCCAGAACCCGTGGCGGCCCCGACCACGGCTGTCATGACCTCACCAGAGATCACGACCACGCCTGTGCCGGTCCCCGTGGCCGCCCCCGCCCTGCCCCCAGCGGCTCTGCCCGCACAGGACGCCGCAGTGGTGCTCACACCACTGGCGGTGCCCACGCCTCCCGCCGAACCGGAGGCCGACGAGGACGAGCCTGGCGAAGATGACACCCAGGAAGAGCTGGATGAAAGCCCCGAACCCCCAGCCCTGCCGGTGGAGGAGCCTACGGAGACGCCTCTTCCTGCTGCGGCGGACGTGGAGCTGCCGGAGCCGACCGGTGAGGTGTTCGGGCACCTCGCCAGCCTGATGGCGCCGGGCAGTGCCCTGGCGTTCACGCTCAGCCTGCACGCGGACGGGCAGCTGACCGCCCAGGTCAAACCCCTCAACCTCCCAGCCCTGCCTGAACTGACCCTCACCGGCACGGTGGCGGAGTTCGATTCAGCAGAGTTCCTGCACTCGCTGCGGGATTACCGTCCTGCCGTTCAGGGCGGGCTGCGCGCCCAGGCCCAGCAGCAGCGCACAGCCGCCCAGAAGGCTCCCCCGGCGCCCGCTGCCGCTCCCGCCAAGCCCGCCAGCAGCGCGGCCACGCGCAACAAAGGCAGCCTGAAGATTACGGCGGATGTACCGGACGCCACCGTGAAAGGGCTGCTCGCCGGGCACCATGCGCCGCTGACCCTCGGAACCCAGGACCTGGATGCGGGCAAGTACAGCGTGGAAGTCTCGGCGCCCGGCTTCAAAACCGTCAAGCAGACCGTGCGGGTCGAACGCGGCAAGTCGGCCGAGCTGACCTTCACCCTGGGCGGCCGCCTGGACGTGCAGGCGCCCGAGGGAGCCGTCACCACCGTATTCGACGCGGCGGGACAGCCCGTCAACCCGGCCGGCCCCCTGCCCGAGGGCAGCTACAAGGTGATGGTCGAAGCTGAAGGCAAGAAGCCCTACACCTGGCACGGTTCCGTCAAAGGTGGCGTGGTGACCGTCACCGCCGCCCTGGAGGCGCTGCCACCCAGTCTGTTCACGTGAGGCGTCGGAGGGGCGCGGCCCCTCCAGCATGCCCAGCCACATTCGTTCCTTCAGGAGGACCACCATGGAAGCGCAAGCCATCAAACGCCAATTCGTGTATGACGATCTCAACGGCGGCACCCCCGTCGCCGACCCCATGCCGAGCGGCAGCCCCGACGACGTGCGCAAGCTGCTGGCCGTGCAGACGCCGTCCTTGACCAACGCCACCATTGAAGGCCCTGAAGTGAGCGGGGCCGTGCACACCTACCGGTTTCGCCGGGCCGTGGGCACCAAGGGCTGACGCACTGGGCCTGAGTGTCTCAGGCCCTTCTCCCTTTCGAGGTTTGCATGCTTGTTCACGCCGCGCCGGCCACCGTCCACACCCACCTGTCGCGCGAAGCGCTGAGCCTGAACGTCCGGCCATTGGCGGCCGCCCTTGCGCAGCGCGATCTGATGGGCACGACCACCACCGTTCTGGAGTACGTGCTGTCGGCGGTCCAGGCCTCGCTGCGCGCGCTCCCCTACGAGTTGGAAGCCGTGCTGGATCTCTACGACCACGGCGGCCAGTCCACCCTGCGCCTCCAGCTCCATTACGACCCTCAGCAGACGTTCACCGCCCTGTCGCTGGGCCCCGTCCGCAAGCGGCTTCACCGCATTCACCCGCAGGTCTTGCCCGCCTTCCTGCGGCGCGCGTCCTTGGTGGGTCTCCATGGCCTGCCCCTGTTCACCCCCACGGAGGCCCTCGGTCTGTACTCGCAAAACCACCTGTGCGGGGCAGAATCCGACGACGACTTTGCGGACAACATCACGGACTTCGGTATATGGGACGCGCCCCCGGACCTGCCGCGCGAGGAGGCCCTCGCCCTGGCCCGCCAGAAAGGCCTGCGAACGTTCGACGACGTGCAGCGCCTGGTGCCCGCGTTCGACCTGCACCTGAGCCCCGAGATGCCCGGCGTGACCTTGCCGACCGACGTGCAGGCGCTTCACGACCAGCTCTGCCGACTTGAAGCGCAGGTCAAAGCCCTGCCCCCATACACCGACGCCGAGTGCGAAGCGTCCTGTGAGCCTCTCTGGCCATACTTCCGCGAGAGCCTGCTGGTCGACCCCTTTCCCACGGCCACCCCGCGCCTCAGCTTTACCCGCGAGATGCAGGGAGAACTGGGGTACTTCGAAGGCGACTGTGTGCCCGTCCGCACTTTTCTGCTGGCAGACAGTGCCGATCTGGACCGCCTGGACCAGTACCTCCAGGCAGTCCCCGACCTTCAGCGCGGCCTGCGCCAGTGGCTGACCGACCTGAGCCGGCTGAGGAAGGCCACGTGAGGCTGCATGCCGCCCCGGCTCACCTTCAACTTGGCGGCACCAGCCACCTCCGGGAGCTGGGGGCGCTGTGTCTTGAGGGAGGCGTGCCCGTCAAGCGCCCGCCCACGCCCCAAGACACCCCGGACGCCTACATCCGAGCGGAAATCCTGCCCGAAGTGCACGCCCTCAAACTCCCTCTGAGCCTGGGCCTCCTGCGGCACGACGGCGGCCTGGCGGCCTACGTGATGGCCGACGATTCGAAAGGGCCAGAAACCGTGCGGCTGGCGGGCGCGGTCCAGCGCTGGGGCGCCCCCTTCCTGGCCGGGGTGCTGCCGCACCTGCACCGCGTCGCCCGGCCTGTCTTCCCCCTGCTCTCGCCCCTCACGGCAGGCGACCAGCTGCTCGGCATGTACGGCAACGTCAGCGCCCCTGCGGAACATCCAGAGATCGTCGAAGGCCTGGCCGATTGGCATGGCCTGGCGTTCACCACCCTGGACGACACCCAGACCCTCCTGGAAGGCGCCGGAAAGCCCACGCCGCGCGCCCTGCTGCGGGAATTCGGGCCGTTCCTGGGCCACACCGTCGCCCTGAGAGACCTGGCCGATCAGGCGCGCGCCCTGGACCACGCGGCGGTCGCCCTCATCCGTGACCTGATGGAGGGCGACACCCTCTTGGGCCGGTGGCCACTCATCACGCCGGACCACTGGCCCGATCTCCTGCACGCCCCCTGCAGCGTCGACGGTGAAGACCCGGTCGCCGCCCTGCTCGATCCGGCAGCCACACCGACGGACGTCAGCTGGTGCGCCCACGCCCTGCACGAGTGGCAAGACCAGACCAACGAATGTGGGACTCGTCCCCTGCATGCCTGGGACCTGACCGAGCCCGACCACCGGGCCAGTGCACTGGCATTTCTGCGGGTCGCCCCGGGGCTCACCCGTCATGTGCGCCGGGCCCTCCGTACCCTGCACCACGTCTATTAAAGACCAGACGAGTGGAGACCAGCTCTGGTCTATCATCTGGCGCCCTGACTCGCAGTGTTAAATTCGCACAACCCTTCAATCCCCCTTGACCTATCGCGTCCTCAATGGACTATGCAAAGATCAGCAGATCATCAATCCAATTTCCTGCGCACTTGCACAGGAGATTGGGTTTCTTCATCTATTACTACTTGGTAATTTTGAAAATTTGCCATTCTTACGTATGGGTGATCTTGACCGGGCATATTCTTTCGTACTAGATCCATAAGGATGAAAGGATCTCCACCGTTAAAATCTTCCCATTGAATCTGCTCTCCCAAAATGGGCCAGATACAGGCTGCATAACTTCTTGGTGGAGTACCGCCCATGCCCCTTGACACAACTCCACAGACACGACCTTGAGGATTACGCACAGGACCGCCGCTCATTCCTGGCATAAAATCGGCTTCCACATCGAAGTATGGAAAGGGACGCAACGAACCAAAGCCTTGCTCGTTGACTTCTTTTACGTTACCGCAGGCCTCTCTTGGATCATGAGCAAGCACAAACAAACCTTCAGTCAAGCCGTCATGAGCCAAAGAAGCAGCATAACCAAATGCTCTCATTCTCTCATTGATAGAAGGCGGGTTGGCTTCCAGTGAAGCAAACTCAATGGGAGTAGTTACTGGCACATCTTCATCACGCCAGACGCGTAATATGGCTATGTCATTACTGAAGCTTGATCGGTGTATCTGCCGCACGTTACGCCGCAAGCCATAACCACCTTTGATAAATTGTAATACAGAAATGGTCATAAAGTCTAAGTTTTCTGATTCGGGCCACTTAAAGGAATCTCGTTCAACATCAGGGTTATCTACAATTTTTGCAATAAGTGACGGAATATTATGCCAAGCAGTTAATAATATATCAGGAGCAATGAAAAAAGCAGTACCCACAGCATGACGCTTCTGGGTTTCATTATCTGTAGCAATTAAAGGTACAACCCAGTGCGTTTCAGGGGCGTCAAGGGCAGCAGGAACATTCACAGGACGGGTCAGCATTCTTTTCCTTGCCTTCTCCACCTTGCGTTTCCTGGCAGCCTTCAAAACCGCCTTAGTTTTTTTGGGCTTTGGCACAGTTCAGATTCTATTGGTACAGACCAGCTCTCCTCCGTCGTTTGGCGCCCTAAAGCACGGGCGTGGATCCACGCAGGTCCTCAATCCACCTTGGACTTACACCGCTTTCGATAGGGGTCGCCCGCCCTGCGGGGCGGGCAGCCGGCCCGCATGCAGATTCACCAGGCCGCCTCCAGGTTCACCACTCCCCGCCCGGTGCCTCTGTGCGGCATCGACCATCTCCTTCAGGCGGGGGCCCCCGCGAGCGCGCCCCAGCCCGGCGACACGCCTGCCGGCTGGGCGGTGACTGGGCTCCTGCGTCCCAGCCTCATGCCCCTGGTCCCGCTGGACTGCACCTGCCGCGTCTACCGCGCCGACTCGGCCGCCGACACCCTCTCGGTCAGTTTTGAGCGCGACACCTACGGCGTGCGCAAACGCCACATCGGCCACCTGCCCGACCTGTACGCTGGTCTCCCGCCCGACACCCTGGGCAGCGTGCTGCACCACCTCAACGCGGCGTCCATGCGGGTGTGGCCCATCTTCACCCCCGAAGACGCCCTGCACTACCTGCACCCCATGGCCGACCTCTGGACCGTGCACGGCCAGGCCGACGCCGTGCGGCAGGTCGCCTGGGATTACGGCCTGGAAGGTGAAGACGTGGACGACCTGGAAGCGGGCCTGGCCGACGAAGGGGTTACTTCGCCCCGCGCCACCGCCCAGACCCTGCGGCCCTACTGCGCGCCTGAACCCCTCAGCCTGGCGGCCCTCATGCGGCTGGGCCAGGACCACGCCCATCTGGGCCGGGTCCTGCGGCCGCTGCAGACCCTGGTGGCGCTGGACGCGCAGCTGCCCACCATGACCTGGGCCGACCGGGAGGCGGCCGAAGCGGGGCCGCACACCTCTGCGACCGTGGTCGGCGCCACCACCCTGCTGGCACTCAGCAACCCCGGTGATGAGGCCTTGTGCACAGTCGAGCACGCCCTGTCCGAACTGGGCGATCAGGGCATCAACACCAGCTTCGCCCCGCACTGGGCGGTGCACCTGAACAGCCTGGCCGCCGCCGAGCGCCTGCTCACGTACATCAGGGTCGCGCCGCGCGTGGCCCGCGCGGCCCAGGCGGTCGTCACCCAACTTACCTGGAGGCCTTCATGACCCAAGCTGAACTGCTCCGCTGGCTCCGCTCCGCCCCCGCCAATCCTCAGGAAGCCGGAGCCAAGCTCCTGACTGAAGACCGCTCGCCTCAACACCAGCACCTCGCCAAAGCGGTGGGGAACCTCACCCATGCCGGGCCACCTCTGCACCGCCCCCTGGCCGAGGACGCCGAGCTGCTGCCATGAAATTGCACGGCGCCGTGCCCCAGTGGCGGAGCGACCTGCCCGCCGTCCAACGGGACGCCTTGCGGCTGCTGGCCCGGCGCGGCCTCCTGCCCGGCCAGCCCGAGCCGGGTGACACCCTGCCCACCTTTCTGGAAGCGGCGCTCCAGCGCCGCCTGACATCCCGGTTCCCGGCCGCGGCCTGTCCCCGGCTACACCTCTCCATGGGCGCTGTGCACGCCACCTTGACGGTGACCTACGAAGCCCCGCTGGACTTCCGCACCATCTCTCAGGCCATGCAGGCCGCCACACCCCTGCCCTGGCTGCACAGCGCCCTGGCCCATCTCAGTGTCACCAGCTGGCTCGCCCAGGCGGTCTGGACGCCGTACGACACCTGGCACCACTACTTGCGCCACTGGGGCGACGTCGCCAGTTTCCGGCAGAACTGCGCTGCAGAGCTTCAGGTCGCGCCGAGCAGCTTGAGTGACACCGAGGTCGAGGCCTGGGCCGAGACCCACAGCCTCCTGCACCCCTGGGCCGTCGCCCGCCAGTTGCGCCTGGACCCCGACGCCCAGGTGCTCAGTCTCCCCACCCTGGCTGCACAGGCCCCGTCGCCCCTGCACCGCCGCATCGTAGAGGGGCTGACCACCCTCAAGGCCCTCGACCGCCGGGTGCCGGCCCGCTTCAGTCCCCCCCACCGGCCCCTGCCCCAGGTGATCCTGGCCCTGGACGGCGACGAAGACCTGACCCTGGAGCTGGCCAGCGAATTCGTGGAGTACGGCCGCCCCCTCTCCCCCACCCTCAGCGTGGCCGTGGAAGGGCACCCCCTGCGCGTCTTCACCACCTACGTCCGGTCGGCCCATGAGCTGTTCCGGACCACCGACGACCTGCTCACGCAGTTCCAAGACTTATAGGTCGCGCCTCTTCTGCTCACGCAGTTTCAAGACCTGTAGGTCGCGCCCCTTCAGGGCGCAGGGGCCCGGCAGGAGGACCTCATGCACGTTGATATCCAGATTGATGCCGGCCGCGACTACCAGCCCCACAGCGCCATCCTGGTCTACCGCGACCGGCAGTCCGGGCACACCATCGCCGAAGCCCACCCCGCCTACCGCCAGGGCACCGAGTTCCACGTGGCCGAAGCCCATCCCCTCACCAGCGGCGACGTCGTCGACCTGCTCAGCCAGCTCGGGGCCACCGCCCTGCAATTTGTGCCCGCGCACGCGGTGGCCGCCAGCGCCCTGGCGGTCGCCTGGTGGGTCCCCGCCCAACCCCGCGCCCTCTTCTTCCTCAGCCACACCGACGAAGCGGTCAACGCCCTCAGCGGTCAGGTCTTCCCCCAGCCGCCCCTGCTGTTCATCGCCCGCCAGGGCCACCTCTCGGTCTACGCCCTGGCTGAAGATGAACGGCCAGGCCCCGACACGCCGCTGATGGCCGCCCCTTACTTCAACATCTTCACGGGCCACGGGGTCTGCAAGGGCAGCACGCCTTACCCCGGGCATGTGGACGCCACCCGCACCGCCGAGTGGGAACAGGCCTTCTTCGGCTCGAACTTCACCCACCACGCCTCCGGTACCCGGAAGATCACCCGCTTCGGGGGCTCGCACGCGGAACTGTGGCAGGCGGCCGCTCAGGCGGGCCGCTTTGACCCAGCCTGGCTGGTGGCCACCGGCACCACCCTCAAGGAGGCCCTCGGATGACCCGACGCTACCTGCCCAACCTCAAGACCCCCCTCCGCATCGCGGTCGTCGGCTGCGGCGGTACCGGCAGCCATGTCCTGTCGGGCCTCACCCACCTGCACCACGCCCTGCTGGCCCTGGGCGGCGCAGGCCTCGACGTGGTGGCCTACGACCCCGACACCGTGGAGAGTCACAACGTCGTGCGCCAGCGCTTCTACCCCAGCGACGTCGGCCGGGTCAAAAGCGAGGTCCTGATCACCCGCATCAACCGCGCGCACGGCCTCCAGTGGCGCTCGGTGCCCCGCACCTTCGCCGAGGGACCCAATCACCGCAAATGGGAGGTCGTCATCGGGTGCGTCGATTCGCGGGCCGGGCGCGCCGAGATCCGGCGCCTGGTCACGTCGGGTCCCTGTGACCACACCCGCTTCTGGCTCGACATCGGCAACGCCCGCTTTCCCGATGGCCGCTTCGGGGGCCAGGTGGTCCTGGGCGAGCCCTGCAACAACCGCAACTGGCGCTCCCGGCGCGCGGGGCGTCTGCCCATCGCCAGCGAACTGTACCCCGAGCTGGTCAATACCCGCCTGCCGGAGGACGACCAGCCCTCGTGCAGCGCCCTGGAGAGTCTGAAGCGCCAGGACCTCTTCCTGAACGCCCTGCTCGCCCAGCACGCCCTGAACATCCTGTGGCGGGTCCTGCTCGACCGCCGGCTCGATGTCACGGGGGTGTTCCTAGACGCCAGCAGCCACGTGGTCATGCCCGTGCGGGCGCCCACCGCTGAGGCACTCGCTGAAGCAAGTTGACCTCGGCCAATCACTGGAGAGGCCGCCTGGCCTCTCCCCTGCTCTGGCGGGAACCAGATTCCAGCCACCGTGAGGTCATCCATGACTGTCCTGCCTTCTGCCTGGGTGCTCGGCACCCCCAGCGGCCCCCTGGCCGTCAGCCCGTCCAAGGCCCTCGCCGAGGAGGCGGCCCACCACCTGTCGAGCTGCGCGCACCTCGACTTCACCGTCACGCCCTTGCGCGGCGCGGCCACCGATGCTTGGGACCATCCACTGCCCTACCTGACCAGCACCACAGCCCTCACGCCCATCTTGGCGGTGCAGGTGACCTTCGACTTAGAAGACCGGCAGCGCCACACCGAACTGGTCTGGCGGCTGCCCCTCCTGATCTGGGAGGACGCGCGGCTGTGGGGCACCACCCTGCGCGCCATGTCCCAGTGCCGCGTGCACGCCATGCAGCTGCTCGACACCCACCTGCCCTTGCTCCAGGCCAACCTCAAGCACGGCCAGTAGCAGAGGGCGCGGCCCGCGGGGCCGCAGGGGAAGTGGCGGAGGTTTCACATGACTCAACACGCCCCCGAGAAAGCCGCCGCCCTGCTGCGCCGCCGCGCCGCTGGCCTAGAAACCCGCGCCGCCCGCAAGGAAGAACCCCGGTACGTGGGCCAGAACATGACCCGCCGGCGCGCCGCCGAAGCCGACAGTGTGGCCGCCGATGCCCGGAAACTCCGGCTCCTGCAAGGCGCGTATCTCGCCGTCGCCCAGGGGCTGGAACAAGGCACCCTGCCCGAGGGTCTGCACGGCGTCACCGCCCCGCCCCTCATCGAGCGCCTGATCAGCCGCCGCCCGGACCTGGCCGCCGACCTGCTGGAGGTCCTGGTGTCCAACGAGGAGCTGGCCGCGCTCCAGGCGCAGTGCCCAGGTGAAGAAGTCCTGCACGACATCGAGGCGCAGCCCACCCAGTACGGGTGGCGGCGCGCGGTACCGCTGTCCCTCATTCCAGAGCTGCTCGCCCTGGTGGATGGGCTGACCGACCCCTTCGCCGGGCTTCCGCCCCATCAACCGTGCCTGCTGCCAACCCTGGTGACCTGGCGTCAGGTCACCGACGCGGGGCTGACCACGCCCGCGCATTTAGTGCTGGCCGCCGAATGCCTGCATGACCTGAGTCAAGGCCGCCTGAACCCAGTCACCGCCCAGCGGCAGCACCTCGCGGCCCTGGAGCGGGGTTTGATCGGGGTGCGGCTGCCGGGCTTCTTCCCCACGCCACCTGCGCTGGCCACCCAGATGGTGCGATGGGCCGAGCTCCACCCTGGCCTGACCCTTTTGGAGCCGCAGGCGGGCAAGGGCGACCTGGTCGACGCCGCACTGGCGGCCGAACCTACCCTGCAAGTCACCGTCTGTGAGCGGTCAGGCCAGCTGCGCGACATCTTGAGCGCCAAGGGCTATGCCCCGGTGGGTGACGATTCGATGGCGCTCCGGGGCCGCTGGGAGCGTATCCTGATGAATCCCCCTTTTGAGCAGTTGGCGGATATTGACCACATCCGGCACGCCGCTTCCCTGCTGGCGCCGGACGGCCTCCTCGTGGCGGTGGTCAGCGAGAGTCCGTTCTTCCGGCGCGAGACGAAGGCCCAGGCCTTCCGAGACTGGCTGACGGCCTCCCAGGCGGACGTGATCCAGAACGACCCGGACGCCTTCCGGGTCTGCACCACCGGCCACAGTGCAGGGGTTCAGACGCGCTTGATTCGCCTGCGCGCTACGCAGCTGCCTCTATGAAGGGCAGCCCAATCGGCCAACCGGAGGAAGGGCGCCCTGGTGACCTGGTGGAAGCAGAGGGGACAGATCAGCACGCAGTGGCCCCTGCTCTGCCTTCAGATCCAGAGTTGGAGCGGCAGGTCTTCCACCACCTGGCCCAGGCGCTGCGCGAGGTCGCCCCCGATCTCTGAGGACTCCAGAGGTCGCGCAGGCGCACAGAGGGCAGGCATGACCTCAATCACGCCTCCCCTGACCCGCCTGGACATCATCCACGGGGCCTTTCGCCTGCAGGCTGAGCCAGGCGCGGACGGCCTCGACACCATCACGGTGACCCACGTCGCCTCTGGCCTGACGGCCACCCCAGCCGAGGCCAAGCTGCGCCGCGTGGCGTTCCTCTGCGGCCCGGACGGCTGGCGGCGGGTCCCCCGCGCCACCACCCTCGACATTGAAGCCACGCTGCTGGCCTTCAATGGCCGGCCCACCACAATGGCCGACCGCCTCCGGATGGACGCCATTTTGATGCCATAGGGCAAGGGTCGCGCGCTTCGCGCGCGGCAGGGGGCACCATGAGCGCACCGCAACGGTTCAACCCCGCCCTGTGGCAACGCCCGGTGCCGGACACGCCTACGCCCCCCCCAGCGGCCCCTGTGGCGGTCTCTGTCCCGCCGGCCCCCGCACCGCTAGACGCTCCACCTGCCCCCGCACCTGAGCCGCTGCCGCGCGCCGCCTGGGCGCCCCCTGTCACCCCCAAGCCAGCTGGTGGCCGTGAGTACCCGGTCAAGTTGGCCCTGCCGCCCGACATGACCCGGGCGCAGTGCGAAGCGGCCTATCTCCAGCTCAGTGATGAGATTCGGGCGCGCTTCCCTGGGGCCTACTCCGCCCAGGTGATGGCCCAGCCGGGTCGCCACGGGCGGCCGGGCAGTGACCATCTGCTGATTCGCAACCGGCACGGGTACCCCCTGGTGCTAGAGCGGGGCGACGGTGCGCTGCCCTTCGATCTGCTGGACCGCCTGCTGCACCTCACGGGGCATGGCGACTGGGTGCTGGCTACCCACGACTAAAACCCCCCCCAGTGCCGCCCTGGAAGGGATGGACTCTCTAAGGGTCGCGCCGGGCGGCGCGGCGGATGAAGCGGAGGTTGCCCCCATGACCCAGACCCCCCTCTGGCTGAAGAAGGTCCAAGCCCTGGAACACCATCACGGCGACGTGTTCCGCGATTTCGTTCGAATGGCCGCGTGCGTGTGCAGTTGCGGCGAGCGCGAAGACGAGTACCGCCGCACGGTGCAGCGCTATCCCCGTGCGGAACTGGAGACGCTCTGCGAGGCCTTTGGCGATGTGCTGGGCCACAAGCTGCGGAACCCCTTTGACGACATCTTCGGCGAGACGTACATGGCCCGCGTCAGCCCCACGACCCGGCAGCGCCTGGGCGAGGTCTACACCCCGAGCGCCGTGGCCATGCTCATGGCCCGGATGAGCGTGCACCCACCCGAGCCTGGCCGCACCTTGACGGTCGCAGAGCCCGCCTGCGGAAGCGGCATCCTGGTCCTCGGCTTTGCCGAAGCGCTGGAAGGGCTGGGCGTCAGTAGGCTGCACCTTCAAGTCCAGGCCACTGATCTGAACCCACTGGCCGCCGATATGGCGCTAATCAACCTGGGCCTCGCGGGCATTCCGGCCATCGTGAGGCACGGCAACACGCTGACGAACGAGGTGTTCCACGCCCACCAGACACCTGCCTGGCGTTTCGCCCGCCCCTACAGTGGCGAGCCGCAGCTGGAGCAGCTGTCGGGTGGAGACCTGCTGACGATGCTCCGCGTCACCGTGCCCCCTCCGACACGCCTGGCAAGCTGAACGCTGCTCCTGGCAAGGCGGTTAGAGATGAAGTCTCTAGCCCTCTCAAAGCGCGGCGGGTGCCCAAAGCACCAGGACACGGTGAGTCGCCCACAGGAAAACGCGCGCATCCTTTTGAGGCCTTAGAGATGAAGTCTCTAACTCAACAGGACGCACAAGGTTCACAGGGCATCGTGCAGAGAAAGGGGAGAACACTATCCACAAAGACAGGGCTCAGCAGCGGTGATCGGAGACGAAGAGGTTAGAGATCAACTCTCTAACCGCTCTGGTCTGGACCATCTCCTCTCTAGGCCATGCGGAAGAGATACCAAATGCGCCGACGAGGAAGCGACACTCAGCTGGAAAGGGCAGCCTGTCCGCCCAACACACTCCTGAGCTTGTCCTCCAATCCAACCTGGGAGAAAGTTGACAATGTTTTAAACATTTCAGTACGCTGCCGAACATGCCGCCCAAGCCCGCGCCGGGAACCACACAGGTCACCAGCGCCGAATTGCGGTCCCGCTTCCCCGAGCTCCTGGAGCAGCTGGGGCAAGGCACCCGCGTGGTCGTCACGCATTACCGCCGGCCCATCGGCGCACTCGTCAACCTGGATGATCTCCAGCGGCTGCGACGTGCCGATGTGACCGAGGCCCACACCGGGCAGGGGAGACCTATGCAGATCATTGGCACGCACAACCAGTCCGGCGGGGTGGGCAAGACCACTTGCGTCGCGGAACTGGGCTACGACCTCAGCACGCGCCTCAATCCACGCACCGGGCAGCGCAACCGGGTGCTGCTGGTCGACACCGATCCGCAGGCCTCCTTGACCAAGCGCTTCGGGCTGCACGACGACCCCGCGTCTCCTGCCCACCTCATCACCAGCACCCTGTTCATGAGTGTCATGGACCCCCAACTGCCCCTGCCGGCGCCGCTCCCATCACCTACGGTGCCGGAGCTGCACCTGATCCCCTCCAACCAGCACTTGATTCGCCTGGACGCCCTGCTGTACAGCGACGACGCCCTGCTGCCCCATCTCGGCCAGGTGCTGCGCCGCTACGACACCTACGATTACATCCTGATCGACACCCCGCCCAGCCGGGGCATGATCACCCGCGCGGCCCTCATTGCCAGCGATCACGTCATCATCCCCGTGAACAGCAGTCTGAAGGCCATGGAGAATTTCGACAGCGTCTCGGAAATCATCGGTCAGTCCCAGCGGCACAACCCCGCGCTGCGGGTGGCCATGTTCCTGCTCACCCATTTCCAGAAGAACACGCTCCATGACCAGGACGTGCAGCGCATCCTGCACACGCAGTACGCCGGGATTGCCCCCACCAGCAGTCCACTCCCTCACCGCAAGGCCCTGTTCAATGACGCGGGCCTCGCCCGCCTGCCGGTGGCGCTGTACCGGCCCAAGGACCCGGTGAATGCGGATCTGCGCCGCATCACGGACGAGTTGCTCGCCTACATCGGTGAGCCGGTGGTGGCATGACCCGTGGACGGCCCAGCATGGCGGCGCGGACCCCAGCGCCCGCGACCGTCCTGGGCAACCTCGATCTCCAGCGGGCCCGTGTCATTCCCTGCGCACAGATCCAGGTCATGGACCGGCACAATCCCAGGGGCCGCTACTCGAAGGACCAGGCCTTCACCGACGAGGGCCTGCAGGCGCTGGCCGCCTCAATCCGGGAGCGGGGCGTCTTGCAACCGGTGCTGCTGCGCCTGGCGGCCGACGGCCGTTACGAGCTGGTGGCGGGCGAGCGCCGCTTCCGCGCCGCCCAGCTGGCTGGTCTCAGTGGAGTTCCAGCCATCGTGGAACAGGTGGCCGACGCGGACCTGCTGGAATACGCCTTGATTGAAAACCTCCAGCGGGAGGCCATGAATCCGGTCGATCAGACCTTCGGCATGCTGGAGTTGCTCAGCCAGCGCACCGGGCATCCCCTGCGCGACCTGCCGCCGTACCTCAACCGTCTGCGCAACGGCACAGAGGCCGACGAGCACCGCGTGGAAGAGACCCTTCAGCAGGTGGGCGGCTGGACCCTGCTCACGTTCGCCACCCGCAACGTCAAGTTCCTGAGCCTGAACGACGCCGAGTTGGAGGCCGTCGCGGCCGGCCGACTGACCAGCACCGCCGCCTTTGAACTGTTGCCGCTGGGCGAGCATGAGGAGCGCGCCGCCTTGCTCGACACCACCATTCGGGAAGGCTGGACCGCAAAAGAGGTGCGTCATCAGGTCAAGCAACTCCTCCAGGCCACGGACGCCCCCTCCGAGGCCAAGATGCTGGTGGACCGCGTGAAAACCGCCTTGACCGAGCGGCGGGTCGGCGACCTGAGCGCCGAAACCCGGCACCAGCTGGCCCAACTGGTCGAGCAGATGGAAACGCTGTTGAGCACCCAACAGGAGGCGCGCGCACCGCGCCGGGGTCGACGCGGCAAGGGAGAAGCTCCGGCCTCTTGATCTGGCTCATACCTGAGGGCAGATCAACAGGGGAGGGGAGAGGCCACGCGGTTTCTCCCTTTTCCTTGGCGGGAACCTGAATCCTGGCAGGCTGGCGGCATGTTCAGCCTGCTGCTCGCGCTGCCCCTGCTGCCCGCCGCGCCTCCGCCTCTTCACCGCCTGATCGCCATTGGGGAAGCCGCCGCCTGGCCCCAGGCCGGGGCGGCCACACTGGAACTTCAAGTCCACCAGGCCGGCGTGGTGACGCTCACCGTGGACCAGCCCGGTTTCAATGGCGCGGCCTACGCCGCCCGGCGCCCCGGCGTGATCGGGGACGAGCAGTACCGCGCCGGCACCCCCAACACCAGCTATGTGCTGCGTGACGCGCAGGGCACGGTGCTCTTCACCCGCATGTTCGCCCCAGGGGTGCTGGGCCAGACCACGCTCTTTTCCGGGCCGCTGACCCCTGGCCGCTACACCCTCAGCATGACCGTAGCGAGCTTCGCCAAACGCACGTCCGGCGTGCGGATCAGCGGGCCCGTGGCCGTCCAGGCGACGAGCGTGAACACCACGGTCCAGGGTTCGGGCTGGCGGCCGGCAGGCACCTTCACGTTGGCGCGGCCCGCCACCCTGCGCCTGTTCAACGGCGACGCGCCAAGTGAACTGGAGCTGCGCCTGCGGTACCAGGACGGCCGCGTAGTGGCGCTGCCGTCCGGCACACGCGCCCAGTGGACGCAGACAGCGGTCGCGGCGGGGCAGGGTCGGGTCGAGGCCCGGCAGGGGGTGAAGGCCAAGCAGTGGAGCAAGACCTTCACCCTGGCCTTCCTGGACGGCCTCACGCCCCTGCCCCAGGTGCTCCAGGCCTGGACTCCACCCGCCTCGCCGATGGCCCTGCCCAGGCCACAGATCGTGGAGATCCGCGACCAGCCTGTCCTGGTCCCCCAGCCGCCACAGACGGTCGAGGTACAGGACACCCGGCGCCAGGCCCAGGCGGTCACCGTTCAGCCGGTCACACAGACGCCCGTGGCCACCCCAGAGGTCAGCAGGGTGCCCCAACCGGGAGACCCTGACTTCATCGGGCCGCTGCTCCCTGACGTCCAGGCCCGGGCGACGCCCCCCCAGCTGACCCTGCTTCCAGCCCTCCAGCCTGCTGCACAGGGCACCCGTCTCCAGCCCTGACAGCGGGCCTGACGGCCAAGAAGGCGACACAGACACTGTGCCGAAAAGGTCAGACAGCACCCACCAACCCGCCACCCGTGGTCAAGTGACGCCTCGCCCGCCCACCTGGTCCAGTACAGTCCGAACGCCACGCCCTGTGGCGCCACAAGGAGGTGAAATCCACCATGTCCATCTGGCACCTGCTCCTGACGCTGCTGTTCCCCAGCCAGGCGACCGCCCAGCACGCCGCTGAGCGGTCGTCGGCCCCCCCAGCCGCGCCGGGGATCGGCTCCGAAATTATGTAGCGCCCCCTGGTCCGCCTGCCCCTGCCCACCCGGCAGAGGCAGGCGTTGTCTATGATCAAGTCCTCTCACCCGCCCGCTGGGCCAGGAGCTGCCATGACCTTCACCGAACTGCTTGCCGCGTACACCCAGGCCATCGACACCATGAAAGCGGCCATTCAGGACAGCCCCCTGCAGCCTGTGATCTTCGCCCTGAACGTCGAAGCGCTGCGCCCGCACAGCGCGCCGCGCCTGCACGTGGTGCTCGACGGCCACCTGCCCGTGGCCGCCCTGCTGGCGGACCCGCTGTTCCGCGACCGCCTGGCGCCGCTGCTGACGCCCGCCGACGTGGAGCGCGCGCAGCTGCACTTCACCGCGGACCCCGCCACGCTGGCCACCACCGTCGAGGTGCTGGGGACCGACCTGGGGACAGCGTCACTGCTGGAGCCTCTGACGCTGGACTACGTGCGTGCGCGGCGCTTCCTGGCGGAGCAGCTCGCAGGCCTGCACCCCAAGGCGCAGCACACCGAAGCGGAGATTGCCGCGAGCAGCCCGCTCAACCGGCAGTGGCGGCCGCCGACTTTCGTGGGCGACGCCATCGTGCACCAGCGCCGTTGAGTCGAGGCGCACCCACTGATCCAGAACTGTTGGCACAGGACAAGGCTGATGCCATCAGAGCTTAACCAGACCCAGTCGGTGAGGGCCCGGATAATCTGATCGCTGACCTGAGGTGTTATTCCAACAAGTGGAAAGCCCCAACGTCATCTTCAGAGGTCGCACTAAACAAGGAACAGAAATTGGCCTCAAGTGAGAGTAGGAACAGAAACTTACCCTAAGAGGAAAAACAGCGTCTTAGACGAAGAATTGCGCTTACCGTACAATTTTGCGCCAATCGTGAATTCGAGTCGAAAAGACCGTGTGCGAAGAAGAGAGCCACCGCCATCGCGGGTGTCAAGTTGACATCCAGATATCCCCTGACACCTGTCAGATTGACCGAAAGGGGACCCTAACTTGACACCTCAATACCCTGTTCATCAGCGCGCTGCCGTGTGGGGCTGGGGTATACCCCAACTGGACACGTCGACCCTTAGGGTAAGTTCCTGTTCCTACTCTCACTTGACCCCAAATTCCAGCCTTGAATAGTTCTCCCGTTAAGGTCTCAAATCGATGTGCGCGTCTAGAGTCCTCAAGTCCACCTGTCCTGAGTCAGCTCCGCGTCGTCATCATGGCGGCGGGCCTCCTGTTCGTACATTTGAGCCAACTCCCGTAGACACTGCGCTGTACGGGGCCAGCGCGCCTCTACAGTTTGCGCCTGCTGCTGATATTGGGCCACCAGTTCCCTTTCCAGATCACCGCCAGAGTCGAGGTCGCGATTGGTGCCTCCCCTGAGGTTGTACCGACCCAGCCGAAAGCCGTCCTCTAACGCTTCACTTTTGGCGAACTCAATCAAGGTGCACACCACTGGTGGCGGCCATTGCCCATCTTGTGCGGGCGCAGTGGCCAGCAATTGCCCAATCTGGCTGTCGCCTATGCGGCCTCGGTCTTGCGCTTTGAGCCGTGCCTGCACTGCGGTGTACCACGCGTGCAGGGTGGCCTCATCGGGAAGCTGACCGTTGGCTGTGCCTGGCACGCCCCGAAGCATCCAGAGCAAATGTGCGGCCCGTTCTCGGCGCTTTTTCCCCTCCTGATCTTCGTCGCTTTGTCCAGCTGCGCCAGGAAACGCGGTAAGGAATATCGTGGCGTACAGCTCTGGATCCGCGAGCAAAGCTTGATTGAGCGCGGCAGGAGCTTGGCTGTAGCCGTATAGGGGAAGGTACGCCCATGCTGTTTGGGCCAGTTTCGATTGGTCCACGTCAGTCCGCTCGGCTAACTCTTCCAGCAGCTCGCGAATGTGGTGGGCCTGATCTCGGACGAAGGCAGCGTCTTGCTCCTCGAAGGCCTCCAATAAGCTCAGCCATTCATGCCCCGGTAGATCGAGGGACCGCAGCTGAGCTAAATAGAAGGCAGTCGTGTGCTGTTCGTAGGTTCGGAATTGGCGGTAAGCCTCTTCAGCCGCTTCTGTCGACTCGCGGCCGACCTCAAAGACAGAGACTTGCTGCCAGTAAGCCTGCGCCACCTCCCCGCCAAGGCTCTGAACGAGTGACCACGTCTCTGTGTCAGCGGGCAACGCCTGAAGCAAGAAAGCCTGCTCCGCCGCTGCTCTGGCAGTGAATTCAGGTCGAGTGAGCAGCGCCGTGATCTCTTTTCGACGTTGCGAAAAACGCCAAGCCAGGAGCAGGCCTGCGGCAAAGCCTGCGCCCTGTGGACTGGTCTGAATGAAGGTCAACAGGCTCTGTGGGTCATTGAACAGGGTATGAGGTAGTCGGCCAACGGCCTGGCCGATGGCTTGCGCCGCACTAGGGTCGCTGTTCTCCAACAGGCTCTGAATGCCGTCTGCTTGTGCGCTGGCCAAGACATCGGCAACAGCTGTCGTTTGTGCCTGCATCCACAGCTCGTGGTGCTTGCCAAAATCTATGGGATGAGTTTGAAGACCTAGTGTCGGGGATTGACTGAAGACCCACTTGTTCTTGGCGATCACATCCGTTGGTTGGAGTTGGTCCCGCAACTGTTCCAGTTTCTGCAGTGGCCCGCCGGTTATAGCCCAATGCGCCGTTGGAAATTCATACTGAGAGGCGACAAATTCCCGAAGTGCCTCCCAAATGACTGTCTGGGCGTCTGGGGCTTGGGCTGCCGTGTGAATGGCCTGGCAGAGAGTGTCTTGCTGGAGGGGGTCGAAATGCCGATACTCCTGAAGCAATCCCAACAGCCGGTCACTGCAACCCCCAGCATCTTGCAGAAGTCGGTTTCTGATTTCGGCAAGCATCTCGATGATCTGTTCTTCCGGGAGTTGCCACGGCAGATCCTGTCCCCAATCACGCCAATTCGGCGTCCTGGTTCGACCACTCACCCCGTCAGTGACCACCAGGGCCAGCATGAGGCGCCAGCCAACGTCTGGCAGTTGTTCGCGCAGGACATCTACCCCTCTCAATTTGTCTGCGACTCCTACATCCGTGTTTCTGAGCCAGGGACTGAATACCTCGGCCAGGCTGTTGGACGGCCGATTGAGGGTTTGGCCTCCTGGGTCCAAGTCACTCAAGCGGCCGAGGAGCAACGTCGCGCGGCTGAAAAAGGTTGGCAACCAAGCGAGCCCTTCTAACGCCAACAGCAAGAAAATGTGTGGCGAAGAATGGCCGAAGACTTGCGATTTGGCATCTTGAAAGAGGTCGACCAAAGAGGGCGTGCCTGAAGCCAGCGCCTGCTCAACAGCCGTCAAAAACACGTCTGGAGCGGCCTCGGCCAATTGAGGGAAAGCCGGCGCCAGGGAAGTCCAGGCATCCGTTGTACGGGTGCTCAGGAGGGAGCGAACAATCTGATCCACGTAGGTTTGAGGCGATTCGAGAAGGTACCAGGACGTGTCAGCGGAGCGGGCCCCCATCAAAGCGAGCGTGTCGGCCAACTCTTCTCGCAGCAACTCCGAGTAAGGATGAACCTTCCCATAGAGCGCCGCCATAGGTCGTTGTTCAGCAGGCAGAGCCAATGCTGGGTCAACAGTGCCTAAGACGGTCTGGACAACGTTTACGAGGCGGTTGAGGTTGGCTTCCATCAGGGTAGGTGCCAGAAGGGTCCAGGCGTCCTCCTTGGATGTCAGGAGCCAACTTGAACCGGTGCGCCGGAGCGGGGGCTCATTCTGCTGTGCCAGGCCGATGACCGCTCGCTGAACTGCCGCGTAGTCTTGCTCACCCGCCAGTTGTGCCAGGGCCTGCTGGTCGCCGGATTGTGTATCGATCCAAGCGCCAGCCAGCATAGGGGCGACTAGGTTTTGGCCGGCCCAGGGAGGGGTATGAACCGCTTCAAGATGGGCCAAGCGCCGCCGAAGGGCCAGGAGGCTTCGGCGGCCGAGTGTGGCGAGGGATTCGAGTTGAGTTTCAGGCACCCCCATACGGACAAGCGCCTCTCGAAGGACACGCCGCTGTTGACGGCTAAGCACGATCACCTGCCTGATACTGCCGTCACGCCGTCCAAGCGGCACGAGGACATGATGGCCCTGGTGAACCGCAGAGGTAACGTGCGAGCGCTGGGGAAAGAGAGGCACCAGGATAGAGGATTTACCCTGGACGACGGCATTTGTCCATGCGCTTTCCTGACCGACGAACAGCGTACGGGCACGGACCTGTTCACCTTCAACACCAGGCCACGCCATGAGGGTGGCGGCGATGAAGGCCTCGGCCATCTGGGGCGATTCGCCTGATAGGCCGCGCGCACCAGGCTCAGCCGCGAGAAATGTGCGCAGTGTAGACACTGGGTCGTCTTTCCAGCCGACAGTCAGGACTTCTGGGGTAAAAGGCGGGTTGGTGGCCTCGGACCATTGAGACCAGAACTGCTCGACCGTACTGACACCGACCGTCAGGTGACCGACCAAAGGGGCCAGCCAGGTGTCAACGGCTGGCGCGGTGCTGAGCCAGCTCTCAAGATCGTCAGCGTCGAGGACGCGCACGTCGCGCCAGACGTTTTCCGCAAGTCGGCGCTGAATCCATTCCCCTTTCTCTGGCCACCGTCTTGGAGTCACAAAAACGAAGGTGGTTTCCGCCGGGGTGACCGTTAATGGCTTATCCGTGCGGGTTCTGTAGTCGCCATTAGCTTTTCGGAGAGGATCAGCGTTGACGCCCATTTCCCAGACCGAGTCACCTTGAGGAATAAAAGAGTGCGGCGTATCAAGGTGGACGATACCGTCAAAGCCCACTTCGCGAACGCCGTCGCCAGCACGCATACTCACCTGCGCGCGACTCGTGGCCAAGATGAGTCTGCGCACCAGCTCAGGAAGTTGAGTCGTTGCGGCTTGGCCACCAGCCCAAGTGACGAGGTCTGTGCCTGAAACACCCATGCTCTGGTGTACCACGTTCAGCGAAGCAAACGCCCTGTAGCCCTGCAAGATAGGACGGCCTTTTTTGGGTGGCTGGCGGGAACCTGACCTTTCCTAAGCTGCGTCGTGCGCCCCACAGCCTTGGGGCGCGCGACGTTGCTCTGGAGGCGCCCCCATGTCCACCCCACACCCCCGTGTGCTTGCCTTTGACGGTCTCCGCGGCCTGCTGGCGCTCGCCGTGGTGCTCAGCCACGTCGCCGCCCTCACCTTTCTGCCTGGGCGCACCCAGCCCAGCTCGTTCGACTATCTGCTGTGGCACTTCGGAGCCCCTGCCGTCGACGTCTTTTTCGTCCTGAGCGGCCTGGTCGTCGCCCGCAGTTATGTGCGCCGGCCGGCTCTGTGGCCCTACCTGGCCGCCCGCCTGCGCCGCCTGGCCCCCCTGGGCCTGCTGGGTGCTGTGCTTGGCCTCGGCCTGGCCCGGCCGCTCGCCGCCAGTCTGCCCGCTGATCTGGCCCCGCACGGGCTCTTGCCCATCCTGACCGAGCCCCTAACCGGCCTAGACCTCCAGGGCGTGCTGACGCTCGGCCTGGGGGGCTGGTTCGAGGCCAACCGCGTCAACCCCCCCCTATGGACCCTGGCCATCGAGCTCTACGCCAGTGCGCTGCTGCCCCTGATGGTCTGGGCGGCGCGCCGCTGGGGCTGGACCGCCCTGCTCATCAGCCTGCCTTTGGCGTTCGGCATGGTCTTCGTGTTCTGGCCCCTGATGGTCATGCCCCTGTTTCTGTTGGGGGTGCTATTGGCCCTCCAGCCGCCTCAAGTGCCGGCCCGGCTCCTGCCGCTGGTGGGTGTGTTGGGTGCAGGCGTGCTCCTGTGCCGGCATGTCCTGGGCAGTGACGATGCGTATTTGCGCTGGCTGACCGCGCTTGGGGCCGCTGGAGTGCTGCTGGCCCTTGAAGGCCTCCAACCTGCCTTCTTCCAGCAGCGCTGGGCCCAATGGCTGGGGGAGCGCAGTTACGCCCTGTATGCCACCCATTTTCCCGTGATGGTGGCTGCTGTGTGGCTGGGCTGGAACTCTATTGGAGTCACCGGAAGTGGCCTGCTGGCGGTGCCCGTCTGTTTGCTGGTGGCCCACCTGGCCCATCACCTGACCCAGGGCCGGTCGGCCCAGCGGGTCCCTCGACTGCTACCTGAGGTGTCTCATGACTGATCCACAGTGGACTGACCGCCCTACGCTTGACCAGAACGTGCCACGCTTCTCGCCTCAACTCTACGGACAGAGTCCGTGGGGCACGATCCTGGAAGTGGAAGCAGTGCAGCCGGGCGTGACCTTTGTGGTGACGGGCCGCCACGGCGGGTATCACTTGACGCCGGCGGCGAACGAGGCCATTCCGGTCTCGGTTCGTCACGAGGACGGCTGGTATGAACGGGATGTGGCTGCGGCGCTCTGCGCGCGCTTCGTGCCCTTTCCCGATGCCGATCCGGCGTATGTCGCCCTGGTGCTGGAACGCTACTACCCGGACCTGGACGTCAATCCGTCAGCGGAATGTACGGCGCCTGTGGAGAAAACGACACGCGCCGTACAGTGACTGCATGCCTGCCTCGTTCGCCCAGCGCCTGTGCCTGACCTTCGGGCTTGCCACCGCGGCTTTCATCGCGGATGGGCTTCTGGGGCACCCGCCTGTGCTTACACCCCTGGTGCTGAGCGTCAGCGCGGCGCTGCTGGGCGCCCTGGGCTGGCGCGACGGCCACCTGCGTATCCGGACACTGGACGCTTCCACTCCTCTCGATCAGGGCGTCGCGGCGGTGCTGTGTGGGGCCGGTGGGGCCTTGTGTGCACTGGCTGCCCAGCACAGCGTGGCTCTGATAGCTCTTCAGTCGCAGTGGCCGGCTTCCACTCAGATTGAAGGAGTCAGCTGGTCAATGGTGGGCGCAACGCTGCTGTGTGCGGCAGGCATCGCTGGCATGGTCGGCGTCCGTCCAGCGGCATCTAGTCAACAAGGAGATTGAGATGTACGCCTGGCGAGAGCTGAGTTGGTGGAGCCTCACACTGACGGGAGGCTGGATGTGGGGTTGGCAGACGCCCGTAACGACCGTAATGCCAGGAGCAGCCCAGGTTGGCGTCTGCCTGCTTCATTACCGTCTGCCGCTCTTCGCCTTGGTCTGGCTCTGACTTGGCGGAGCGCTCTGATCCCGCAGGTGCAAATGCCTGTTCATCCTCTCTGGACCGTCTTGCCCATCAGCGCCCTGGTCTTCGGGCTGGGGATTGCCGGTGGCCTGGCCCTGAATGTGGTGTTCAGCGCTGGGCTTTGAACCGTCAGCGCAGGAGGTGCTCGCGCAACGTGTTGATGAAGCCCTCGCGATCCAACCGGCTGACGGCGGCGAGGGCCTCTGTGGCCACCTCCCCTGCATTCAGACGCTCACACACGACGGCATGCCGCAGCGCATCAAAGTCCGAGGGAAGCAGCAACCGGCGGTAATGGGGACTGAGGTAGCTGATCAGGCGTTCCGCTGCGGCTTCTGGCGTCAGATCTGCGAACTGGGCCGCGGCATCCACAGACCCTGGCTCATCCACAGGAAGCCGTGCTGCAGGCTTGGGGCGCTCCGGCGGCGTGTTGGGGTAAGGATATTCATCTGGATGCTGCAACAGATACATCAGGGCCGCGGCCTTGGTCTTTTTGACCACCAGGAGCTTCGTTCGAACGAGTTCGTCAAAGCGGTCCATCTCTTTCATCAAGGTGACGCGGCTGTGCGTCTGAGACAGACGGCGAATCCCACCATCGGTAATGCCGTACCCCTTGAGCCGCCGGGCCACCGCTGGATCGATGGGCACAAATTCCCGCGCGAATTCATACCGCAGACGCTGGTCGCGCCCTCGGCCGGTGATCTCCACGGCACGCAAGTAGCCACGTTTGGTCAGCTCTTCATGGGGTCCTTTCAGAGCCTTGATGACCCGCCAGGCTTCCCCCTGCGAAGGAATCTTGCACTGATCTGCCCAGGCCAGCACATTGACATCCAGGGTGTCGTGGGAGGCGCCCACCCGCTCCAGTTGAAATCGTGCAGCGTCCAGCACCCGGTAGAGCACGCGTGTGCGGGGGCGCTTGAGCTTACCCATGAATGTGGTATCGAGCGGTTTGACGTAGCCGCTGCGCAGGCTGTAAAGGATGTCTTCGGCCAGGCGCAGCGTGATCATCGACCGGAGGTCAAAATTGGAAGCTTCATCAGCCGTGGAAAACCCCAGGCGCTCAATGAAATGAAAACTGGCGTGCGCCCACCGGCGATTTGGCTCATCGCGCCACCCACCAGAAATGGTGAATGAACTGGTGTGCAGCCGGCGCAGGGAGGTCTTCAGGGCAGAGATATACCGGCCGTTGTTGTGCCAACCGCACAGTTTCAAAAGCTGAGACACACTGATGACCAGCACACCGTCATCGGGTTCGCCCTGCTCGAAGAACAGGTTGATCAGGGCGGTTGTGACATCGTTGTCCAGGCCATGTGGCACCTGGTATTGCGGCATGGCCTCACAACTGACCTTCACCACCCGGCCCGCCTGCTCGGTGGTGATGGACCAGTAGGTCATTTCCACAGCATCAAGCGCAACGATCAGGTTGAGACCTGCGAGGTTCAGGTCGTCGTACCGGGAGGGGGGGGAGGACGGGCTGCTGATGGTGACAGTCTACCGTCCCTAACAGCAAAAAGAACTGTTTTAAAAATTGAATGTCATCATCAAGGGAAAATGGAGAACATCGGCCCAGACGTATTTTTTAGTCTAAAGCCTCCCAGTGTGTCGTGCGGTTTCCTCCCAGTGTGTCGTCGGCCAGCGCCCTGAAATCTCCTGGTGTATCGCTCAGGGTGTTCAACACCCTCCCAGTGTGTCGCCAGCAATCCTTCTGGATGATCGTTCGCAAACCTCCTGGTGTGTCGTTCGCGTACCCTATAAGCCTCCCAGTGTGTCGCTGGAGAAGAACCGGTTTTCCTCTCAGTGTGTCGCTCGATTTCGACAGCTTTCCTCCCAGTGTGTCGTCCACTTCCTCCCAGTGTGTCGCTCCAACACAGTTCACAGTCATTCTTCTAAGCTGGATGGTGGGTCTGCAGGCACGCCGTAAGCCAGAGGGTATTTCTCAGCCAGCCAAGTGTCCTCTCCGCGTTGCCAAGTGAGGGCCTGGCCGGCGTGGTCAGCGGCGGCGAGCCGCGCGTTACGGGCCGATTCGTACGGCCCGAGATGAGCCACGACCTCCCCTGTCTCCACGTGCGAAATGGTCACCGTGACGTTCATGCGCGGAACCCAGTCAGCGGAGGCCGCAGCACCGTCTGCCGCTGTGCTGTGACGCCCATCCGGTCCCCAATGACCAGCTCTGGAGGAAGGGCGTCGCAGTGCCACGTCTCCACACGGGTCTCCGGCAGCCGAACGGTTGCCAAACCGCCCGTAAGCGCCAGGACTTCTCTGACCTCCATCTCGCCGTCACGCATGACGGCACTTTGGCATGTCGATTCCAGACCTGGCAGGGGAGCGGGTTCACCGTTTCGCTGGGCTTTGGGGTGCCTACGATGCTTGCGCAGGTCTCTGGCACGTGTACTCCGTCGCAAATTTCGCCATCGGCACGGGGGCCAGGCCGTCCAAATAGACCAGCGTGGGCGTCCAGCGCTCGATGCGGACCAGGTGCCCCGTCCGGTCCCGCCAGATCGCGCCCGGCTGGAGATCGCCGGCCGCTTCGACCGGTGCCACCACGGCTGGCCCGGCCACGGCCTGCAGGGTTGCCAGCTGGGTCTGGGCGGTGCGGTCGACGTACACGTCCTCGTCATGGGCCAGGCGAATGGTGTAGCGGGTGGAGGAGACTTTCAGGACCACGCCCGGCTGCCCCTTGACGGTGCACGGTGCGCCCTCGCGCAGGCCTGGATCCATGACCGTTCCTGCGCCGCCTTCCTGGGGCCCAGCACCGATCAAGCGGTCGAGGGCGCGGTAGAAGAGGGTCTGCACATTGCTCATGGTGCGCTCGGCTTCTCGCTCCGCCGTGCGGCCGGCGTGGTGGATCTCGCCCAGCGTGAGGCGCAGCCACCCGTCCGCGCGCGGCAGATTGCCGGTGCGGGTTTTCTCCTGGATGGCTTTGCGAAGCAGATCGCCGCCGTAGGACACCAGCAGGTCAAAAGCCGGGCTGCGTTGGCCGGCCAGGGGCCGAGCGGCCAGTTCGGCCCGCGGCACGGGGCGCAGCTCCGCGACGGCCGCCGCGCCGCCCGGAACCTCTTCAAGGCCATGGACGTGTTCGGGTGGACGTGTGGGGAACGAAGGTTGTTCCTGGACAGGATCAGCCTCCCCGCTGGCCGCGTGAGCGGCCCCGCCGACAGGCGGCACCACCCCTGCAGGCCCAGGACCTGGAGTGTCATGGGCGGCCGCCGTTGAAGTTCGCGCAGCGACTTCTGAGGAGGAGTCCAGCGAAACTGAAAGGGCGCTCTCTCCTTCTCCTCTTTTCTGTTCTGTCTTTTCTATGTCTTTGAGTGTGGCGACACGTGACACAGGCCTGTGGCGGGTGTCGCCACACCCCTGTGGCGCGTGTCGAAACAGGGTTTCGGCCCCGGCGGCCAGGAACTGCGAAAACCCTGTGTTGGGTGTCGCCACAGGGTTTTCGGGGCTGGAAATACCTGTGGCGGGTGTCGCTACAGGTTTTTTCGGCCGCCCTGGCCCCCGGCGCTGGGCCTGTTCTGCGCGCACTTCTTGCAGGTAAGTGGCATGCCGCAGGCTCAGTTGGTCGAAGTCCACGAACCAGGTTTCCGGGCGACTGGTGGGCGCATCCCCAGGCAGGTGGTCGAAGACATCGGGCCAGGCCGCCAGCAGCGCCGCCTTGGCGTCTTTGAGGCGTTTGGGTGACCAACGGGTGAGGCCTTTGATGTAGCGTGCGGACAGGCGAGCGCCCCGGGTTCCTTCCGCGGCCCAGGACAGGATCAAGTAGGCCAGGGTGCAGGCGTCAGTGCCGGCCTGGGGCATGAGGCGGTCGCGTAGGACGTTGGGGAGGATGGTGAAGCCGTAGGCGTAGTGACCCTTGGATTGAATGCGGACCGAGGGGTCTGGGGCAGGCGGAACCGTCACGAGGGGACTCCTGCGCGGGATTCAGGGGGGAAACCCTGGGGGCTCCGGTCGAGGGGCTGTGTTGACCGGGGGTGTTCAGCCGCGTACCATGAACACAGACGAAGGCCTGCGGGCCGGGTCGACCCACAACACCGAGTTTGTCCGCTCACACCCTTTCTGCGACGAAGTTTGGCGACTCTCAGACGCAGGGGGGTGTGCCCTTTTGGCTGTACATGTCGGGCCAGCCTCCGGGGTAGATGCAGCATAGCGGAATGGAGCAGCAAGGGAGCACAGCTTTCGAGGGTCAGCGCCGTCCCTTGGCCGCTGGGAGGCTGGCCAGGACTTGCTGCCCAGCGGGGGTGAGCTGACGGTCACGGGTCCACCAGCCACGGCGGATGAAGAGCCAGGCTTCATCGGGCGCAGCCTTGTACTTCTGGGCCGTGACGTCCGCGAGAATCTTGGCGAGCCCCGCGTCGCGTTGATGATTGATGCGGGGCAGCATAAAGCGGGCGATGAGGGTGATGCCGCCGACCATGCCGCCCAGGGAGAGGATGAATACCGTCTGATCGGCCGAGAGCCAGCCTTTGAGGAGGGCGGTGATGACGGCCACCAGGAAGAGGAGGGTGGCGGCGACGAAGATCAGGGAGTGGATGAAGAAGCGCCGCAGGCGTGATCGCCAAGCAGGGTGTGGAGGGGATGGAGGCATGGGGGGCAGTGTGAGGGAAAGCAGGTTTCGGCCAACTGCCTGTTCAGTACATGAAAATGGATACGAGAGCTACCTCACCAATTCTCTTCGCTTCAGCAGCCCTTTTCTACGGACACCAAGCATCCTTTGCCTTTCCAGGCGTAGGGTGCGAAATGGTGTTGCGCCTAATTGACTGGCCGAGCCCATTGGATGCGCTGTCCATCCCGGGTGATCAGTGTCAGGTGTGGACCACTCAGTTCCAGACGCGTGACCTGCTCAAGCTGCCCCAGCACCCGCATTTCCTGCGCCTGCTGCGCCGAGGTCGCGCAGGCCCGGCGCGTCGTGACCAGTGGGCCCACCGACAGCGCCAGGTCATCCACGGTGTAGCGGCCCATAAACGTATTGCAGCCACTGAACCCGCTCACCCGGCCATCGGCGGTGAAGCTCAGGGTCACTGGGGGCTCGCCCTGGCCCCCTACCAGCCTCCAGGTGGTCACCAACTGCCGCGACGCCTCACTGCCGTACACGAAGATCGCCTGGGCACGTCCAGTGGTGAGCGTCAGGGTCGTGCCCTGGCGCACATACACCCGCGCACCCTGAAGCACCTGAAGATAGCGCTGCTCCAGCGCTAACTGCGGCGCCGGGCAGGCCCGGCGCGTCGTGATCAGCGGGCGGAGTTTCAGGGTCTGGGCCGTGAAGATCGCCGTGGTCTTGAACGTATTGCAGCCGGTCGACCCCGACACTTGCGTCCCCTCGTCCGTGCTGATTCCCGTTCCCAGCAGCCGCAGGGTCGGCGCGTCCAAGCCGCCGAACGATTGGGTGCCGGATGCGTCGCGGAGTTCGCGCAGGGTCCAGGTGCCGTCGGCGATCTGACCACTCTGGGCCAGGGCAGGTGAAGTGAGCAGGGAGGTAAGGGCGGTCAGCAGGACGGGCCAGGCACGAAAACGGTTCATAGATCACCTCGGTGAAGAGAGAGGACGCACAGAAGGAAGACGAGGAAATCAGCGTCAATCGGGTGTCGTGATCGCTTGGGTACGGTGTAAGTGTAGGGGCAGCGGGCGCGCTGAAGGCGCTGTGGTATACCCGAACTCGCTGGCAGCCCCGAGCTGCTGATGCGTTCTTCTGGAGGTGGTGCCATGAAAGCCGCGCTCGTTACCCTCACTCTGCTCCTCACGGCCTGCACGCCCGCCCTGTCTAACACCCCCCGCCCGGACGCCACGCCCTTTACCCGTTATGTGGCGATGGGCGACAGCATCACTGCGGGGTTCCAGTCTGGTGGTCTGACCGCCGAGTCTCAGAATGCGTCCTACGCTCACCTGCTGGGGCAGCGGGGCGGCCTCGAGACGCCCATGCCTGAGGTGCTTGCCCCAGGGTGCCCCCCACCCATTGGTGTCAGCGGTGTCAAGAACTGCCAGCGGGCACACCCGGACGTTCAGGCGATGGTCGTGGCCGTGCCCGGTGCCAAGGTGGGCGACGTGCTGAGAAGCACTGATACGCAGGTCAAGGACCCCGACCCCCTGCTCTATGACGCCGACCTGTACCGCGCAGTCCTGGGCCCAGGCACCACGCAACTAGAGGCCGCCCTCAAGCTGCGACCGCAGTTCGTCACCGTGTGGATTGGGAACAACGACGCGCTGCTGCCCACCCTACGCGGGCAACCTGATCAGGCCACCCCGCTGGCTCAATTCCGGGCAGACTACGCTGAACTGATCACCCGTCTCCTGGACGGTGGGGTGGAGCACCTGGTGCTGATGACGCTGCCGGACATGACGCGGGTACCAGCCCTGGTGCCGGTTCGGCTGCTGCGCTTGGGTGGCCTGGTGGATGCCAGTTGCCAGGGGCAGGAAACGTACTTTGGGACCTTGACTGTGGCCAAGGCCAGTAAGGAGAAGCCTCTGTCCTGTACCAGTCCAGACGCGCTGACGGCTACGGAGTACACCCAGGCGCAGCAGATCGTGCAGGGATACAACCAGGCAATCCGGGAACTGGCGGCGGCCAACTCCATTCCAGTCTTTGATGTCAATACGGTGCTGGACAGCTTGCCGGGGCGGCCGTTGATTCCGACGGCGGCGGCTCCGTTCGGGCGGAGCTTCAGCCTGGACGGGATTCATCCCAGCAGCTTCGCGCATCAGCGGTTCGCGCAGGCCCTGGCCATCTTCCTGAATCAGCAATTTGGCACGGACCTCAACACCCGGCCGTAATGGCGGGATGTCAGTGCACTAAGAGTCCTCAGAGGGTGGTGCGCATGTAGCGATCAGTGGCAGTGAATCTGCCACTGGTCTAACGGAAGGAATGGGGACGAGGCGGTTTATGGAGGTACTTTGTGCGTGCATCAACGGCGTGAAGATGTGCTAGACGAGGGAACGAGAGTTGAATTGCTCATATCCGTTATCAGATAATGCTTCATGCCTGAGGAACTCTCCACCGACGAACTCGCCCGCAAAGTCACCCAGGCCCTGCACGAGTTGGAGCTCGACACTTTGATTTCCGCCCTCCACGAACGTGACCGCCTCCCCGGCCGAGCCCCCCAGCTGATCAGCAACCTGCGTCCCATCTTTGAAGCCGCCCGCCGCGACCACGTGTCGCTGCTGCGGCCACCGGCGGACTTCCAGCCCTGGCTTCAACGGGTCATCCTCACCAACATCGACGGCACCGAGGCTAAAGGCAACACGCGCATCAGCCGGGTCACCGCCCTCCGCGCCCTCTACCGCGCCCTGCGAAAGCTGGAATTGCTACACGGTGACCCCCTGGTGGACTTCCAACTCCCCTCGGTTGAACTCCGGAGCGACCCGCTGCCGCCCAAAGCGGCCATCGAAAAGCTGCTCAAGGCTGCCAAAAGCGATCCCAACCTCTTCGCTGCCCTGCTGTTGGTCTGGCACCATGCGCTGCCCATGACCACCCTGCTGCGTCTGAAGTGGAGTGCCTTCAATCCAGAGAAGCGGACCCTCCTGCGCGACGACGTGGTCACGCCGCTCACCGCCCAGGCTGCCGCTGCCCTGGAGCGGCTGCTCCACCAGGCTGGGTATGACCCTCTCTATCCAGAGACGTTGGCCGGCACCCAGAGCAAACGAATGTTCCCCTATGACACGCTCGATGCCCTGCGGCTGCGGGTGCTTCAGACCTGCACCAAGGCGAACCTGAAATTCATTCCGCCGGGCCTAATTAAAAAGTGCGCACTGCGTGACCATGCACGCAGCGCAGCACATTTAGGCTACCGAGTGAACAAGCATTACAAGAAAGTGATAGCGCTGGCGCAAGGCATAAGCGTCAACGACGCCAAGTAAAGCCAGCCCACCAGTCCATTATCCGCTCTCCGTGAGTGATACGAATAATATGGCCCAGAAAGAACAACGGGAAGACTTTTAACCACCAAGGGGCCGTAAGCAGCAAAAGAATCAAGCCAAAAATGCCAATCTTAAGCATGAAGACCTGTCGAGACTTCACTAAACGAGGAAGGTTAAAGCCGTAAGGATCGCTCGACCATCCGGAATACATCGTTGGGGACATGCTGACCAAGACCAGCAGGGCGGCAAACCAAGCCAAGTATCCATGGATTACATCGTTGACGGCCAACGAGGTCACCACGAGAATATTCAATGTGTAGTAGGCACGGGCACCTAAACTAATGAGAGAGTATCTGTGCCTCTCGCTCAGATCGGGCCAACGACGGAGTTCCCAAATGGTGTGCAGTAGGATGCCCACACCATATTGGAATGGTGTTTGCTCCCCCCTTTCCAATATGAGCTCATCAACTTCGTTATCCCAATTTTGTCGCAAGCTCTTTGCGAAGTCGGGATCGCTGAGTATAGTCGACAAGTATAAAGTAGAAGTAGCCCGTTTCATATCAGTTTTCCTCTCAGAGCAGGCGATGTCAGGGCCTGCAAATTGGTTTGGTAGCCAGTAATTCCAGTTTCTGTGAGGCGAAAATATTTGCGAGCTGGGCGTCCAGCACTGACTGGATCAATATCCTCCCAGCGAGCCACGACCCATCCCATCCGTTCCAAGCGGGCCAAAGAGGTGTAAAGGGCCGCGGTGCTCAGGCCCGACTTACGACCGAGTGCCAGCCCGTAGTGCTCAGCCTCCAGATCGTCATACAGGTGGCGCACCAACTTCATGTCGTTCAGTGTTGCCCGCTCAGTACCCATACTCCATATCTTATATAGGGGTGTCCTGTGCGTCAAGGTGAGAGTGAGCTTCCTGCCGCACCCTCACCAAAATGACCGCTACGGACGCTGGGGCAACTGCGTTGTCATGAAAATGGACGGCGCCCAACGGTCACTGAGCAACGTGGCGCCTCCAGGCAACTCGCGCAGACTTTCCACATCCTGTGCGTAGGCGCCGACGATGACCTGGACCTCACGGGCCGCCAGTTCCACGATGGCGCGGGCATGGGCCTCCTGCACCGCATCGTCATACATCACCTGGGTTTCCACGATGGCCACCGTGCGGCGACCAGCGCGGGGTGACAAGGTGCGCAGCGCTGCCCCGAAATCGTCTGCTACCACGCGCCGAATGCCTTGGAGGCCTGGGCCCGGTGCTGCTCCTGCACCCGTCAGACCACCTGTCCATTCGAACGTGTGCACGTCGGCACCCTGTTCCAATGCGGTCCGCGCCACATCGCGCAGGCGCGGCCCCAGATAATCGTGGGAGGGGCCAATGATCACTGCATGGCCAGCAGGCCCTAAACGCTGATAGAGCGTGCGACCCACGCGGCCATGGTCATGGTTGAAATACAGGGTCAGTTTGTCGGGTGCGATGTCAGCCCCCCGAGCGATCAGGAAGGTGCCCGGCAAGCCGGCGCGCTCCTCATGCAGCCCACCAAGCCCCTCCACCATGTCATCAATGTCCCAGGCTGTCACCCGTTCTGGACTTAAGTCCAGCGCCGGGCGACCCAGTCGCGTGAGGGACAGAGGGCGGTGCTCATCGACAATCAGTCGGTCAAAACCAGAAAGCGGCAGAGGACAGTCCTGCCAGCGGGCTGGCAGGATCTGCCGCAAGGCCGTCTCAGCGTCCAGGCCAGGCTCACAACACAGCACGTCGTCAGGGATCAGCAGGGGATCAATCCGGTGGTGCAGCTCCGCCAACCGGGTCACGGCGGCCGCGCGGGCCTGAGACAGCGGGAGCACAGGGTGGTCAGGGGCAGCCCGCAGAGCCGCCCAGCGATAAACGCCGTGTGCAGCAGCAATGGCTTCCAGAGCGTGGCTGCGGGTGAGCGCTGGAGACTGTAGATGCAGGCAGGCGTGGAGTCGCGTCGCGCGACGCTTGTGCAGTGCGAGTATGTTCATAGACCGTCCTCAGGCGACGGGCGGTGCTCCCCGGTTCCACCACCCCTCAGCTGAGAGCGGGCGATTGTATGAGCTGTACCTCATGGCCTTCACCGGGCGTCGGGGAGGGTGGGTGACCACGGACCGGCCGTCAGCATAGGACCACTGCTCCAGCAAGGTCAAGGGGAGCGCATCCCCTCCTTGACCCCCCAACCTGAATTTGAAGGGCCTTCCTGGGCCTCCTGTGCGGTCGTCAGTTTTACGCAACTTGAGCGCGTTTTACGCAATTGCTTCTTTGAAGGCCTCTTCGCTCCAGATTGACTGAAACCCGTAAGCCCTGATAGCAACGGATAAAGTCTCACCATCTGGTCCCATCACTCCTAATGAATAAAATTAATATTTTACGTAATACGAAACTGATTGTGATATTCTGCCAATAGAGAAGGAGGTGATCGCCCATGAAGGAACAGACCGAACTGATGCTCAACGCGATGGCCGAGATGTTGGAGCGCTGCGGCCATTCCCCCGATGAAGCCCGTCTGATCGCCGCCGAGATGCTCCGCCGCCAGGCTGACGTTGTGGCCGGCTGCTCCTGGGGTGGCGTCCACGCCGAGTTCCTGGCGCAGCTGTGGGCGCAGGCCACCCACGGCGGCAACAAACGCCGACTGCTGCTGGAGGTCACGGCGGAAGGCGACACCTCCGACGAGTACCACGGGCGCATCCGCGTTGAAGTCAAAGAAGCTCAGACCTGGGCGGACTTCGAGCGCGAGCAGCGCGAAGTCCGCGACCGGGCGGTGAACTGAGATGCCGGTGCTCCAGCAAGACGACCTCACCCTGTCCTATGGCTGGGACGCCCCACTTGGCTACTATTTCCTCATCGTGGAGCAGGAAGGCAAGCTGGTGTACAGCAACCTCGATGATCCGCAGGCTCTGGCCGGCCCCTACGGCGGCGGGCTGACCCTAATGCACCTCCAAGCCAAGCTTCAGGGGTTCGGTGTCGTTCTGGATCTTCCCGAGCTGGATGCTCTCGCCGGCCACACGCCCGCCTCTTCCCCCCGTGCGCCGGCGCTGACTCAGTTGCTCGACGCCTTGAACCGACCCGCCCCCGAGGCGACCGACCCGGAGCCCACATGACCCGTACCGCAGACACCTGGCACGCGCTGCCCCAAGTCACCCGCCACTTGGCCCACAGTATTGCCTCCCTGACAGACCAGCTGTCCCGCGCGCCCAGCGCGGAGGAACTCAGCGAGACCCTGTCCGATCCCCCCGACCTGCCCACGACGATGGTCCATCTTCAGTCCCTCATGGACGGGCACTTCGTGCAGCACAGTTGCGGCAGCTACCAGGTGCATCCGGAGACGCTGCGCCTCCTCGCCAGCGAACCGTGGCCGTCGCCGCCTCTCCCCGTGCTGAAAAACAACCGGCCACATGAGGGGCACTCCACCGAGCTGGTGCCGTGGTGGTATGGCGATACAGTCCGCATTATTCAAGACACCGATGACTTCCAGGTGCTCGGGGCGGTTGCCGGCGACATCGTAGTCCTCAGAACCGTACAGGACGGAGCGGAGGGCTGCTTCACCCAGGCGTTCCACTATCCGGAGGGCGGCTCAACCCTCAAGCCCTGGACGGCCGACCGCACCAACTTCGATCTGGTGGTTCTGATCGTGGCGCACCTTCGGCCGCTCCACACGGCACCCTGACCCAGTCTGATGGCCGAGCCTCTGAACGACCGACAACGCCAGTACCTGCTGGCCGCGCTGGAGGTGGACCAGCATCAGGAGCGCTGGCACAAATTGGCCTTCGGGCGCGGCGACTTTGACGAGTCCCGCCGACCGGCGAGCGACTGGCGGGCCCTGCCGTTCGGGGTGCTGCACGGGTTGGGCGGCCCCATCCCGACCATGCTCAGAACCGAGTGCCAAGGCGCCGACGAGGGCAGCGGGTCCACCTGGTCTGCCCTGGCCCGGCGCGGCCTGCTGACCGTGCAGCACCGGCCGACCTACCGCCACCCCGATCAGCCCTTGCCCCACATCACCCTGACCGCTGCAGGCCGGAAGCACGCCCGCGAGTTGAAGGGCGAGAAGCCCGCGCCCAAGCCCAAAGGCGCGCTGTCACGGGCGACGTGGAAGGCCCTGGCCGCTGGCTATCGGGCGGGGGACCAGGGCCTCTGGGACGAGCGAGGCGGCAGCTGGTACGGCGGGGTCAGCTGGGACATGTGGCTGCTGCTACTGCGCTTCCGAGGGTCGCGCCCCCGGTGGTTTGAGGAGGTCTCGCGGCTCTTGACCGAGGAGGAACGGCGGAGCGCGCTAGTCCTGGGCCACCGGCTGCACGGCGTCCAGATCACCGAGGAGGGCCGCTGGAAATACGAGCAGGCGTGGGCCGTCAACCACCAACTGCACCCGGACATTGAGGCCCCCAACCCGAACGCTTCTGTACCATCAGCAAAAGGGGGAAATGCCGCTGAGTCTGTTTGATGCTTTACCCGCCTTTGAGGGTTACCTGCTGCACGAGGAGGCCCTGAGCCCGGCCACCGTGCGGCAGTACCGCGCGGATACGGAAAAGCTCGCCAACTGGCTCCTGACCGAGTACGAGCACCTGACCGGGTGGGAGCAGATCGGGGCACGCGAACTGCGGGTCTACATGCAGCAGGGCCGCCCCGCCCCAGCGCGGGCCCGGCGACTGGTCAGCAGCTGGAAGAAACTGTGGCGTTACCTGGAAGACGTGGAGAAGCTGGCGATGCAGCGCGGGCCAGCGGAACTCAAGAGTCCCAAGCTCCCATCGAAGTTGCCACAGCCGCTCAGCCAAGAGGAATTGTCTCGCCTCCTGAACGCCGCCCGCGAGAACGCCAACGACGACAAGGGCCTGAGAGACTGGGCGATCCTGGCCTTTCTGTACGGCACCGGCCTGCGAATCAGCGAGGCCCTGAACCTGAAGCTGAGCGACGTGGAGCACCAGGGCGGCGACCCCCTGCCGACGGCGGTGCGGGTGGTGGCCAAGGGGAACGAGGAGCGGCTGATTCCCCTCAGTGCCACGGCGCAGCGGGCGCTCTACCAGTGGCTCCGGGTGCGGAAGATTCAGGCCAGAGGGCATAGTCCGCTGGTATTTGTGCATCTATCGAATGGCAAAGCGATTCCGGTTCGCACGGTGCAGGCGATGATGCACCGGGTGGCGGTGCGGGCGAATGTGCCGGCGGCGCGGGCCACCCCTCACAAGCTGCGCCACACCTTCGCCACGAATCTGGTGAATGTGGGCCGCTCCCTGGAGGAAGTGCAGGAAGCCCTGGGCCACAAGAACAGCAACGTCACGCGCCGGTACGCCAAACTGAACCGTTCTCGATTGAAGGCGGCCGCTGACGCTTTGCCAGATGTGGATTGATAGCCCTCTGGAAGGAAAACGCTCTGACCCTCTCGTTCAGACGACGTTGACACTCAACATAGATCCTTCGACCCTCTCCAGTACAGTTGAGGTACAAAATGGAACTCAAGGAATACACTTTTGAATTGCACGAGAGAACCACGCAGATTATTTACGGTCTTGCACTGACATGCGACGTAAGCCCTTCTCGCGCACTTGAAATGCTCTTGCTTGCCAACAACAACAGGCGATCAAAGGAAGAATGGGAGGTTTGGCGTCGCATCGCAGAAGCTGCGCCTCAAGCAGCACAATACGAAGAGGAGAAGGGCGGTGAAGATTTGGACTATGGGGAGGAGGCGGCCATTGCTGATCTTCCGATTGAAGATTTCACGATGGCTTTTGAAACAACGATTGTGTGGCCTTGGCCCCGTGCGGCGGGCGACACCATTACCGTTCTTGACGCCACTTCCGAAATCATGCTGGAGTCGTAAAGCGCGTCATTCCTGTCTGTGAACGGCTGCTTGTCATTTGAGAGGCGTAAATCTCCCGATCAGTCGGGCATCTAAGTCAAAAGGAAGCCCGCAATGACCAGGGCCCAAAGCCGCTGACGCAGCTGGTGGCCACCGAAGTCCTGAGCCTGGCGGCCGAGCTGAGAGCCGTTCATGGCTAAGCACGCGCAGGCCTTCACGCTGGTCGGGATTCAAGACACAAGGGCCCTCCGCTGACCTCAACGCTTGACGCGGAACCTGCCCAGCGCCACGCTGAAGGCATGACTGTTCGAGGCGCCGCCCCATACCCCACCGCCTCTGTGCACAACCAGCAGACCTTCGAGACCTGCATCGCCACCACCCTGCGCGTCCTGGCCTGCATCGAGTTCAACCCCGTCGTCGGGGAAGCGCCCCTGAACCAGGCACTGCTGCTGGCCACCGCCGACCAGATCGAGCGCCATGCCCAGGATTTGGCCGTCCTGGCGGGCTTTCCCCACACCGACGTGGTGGGCTACGGTCAAGACTGGTATGCGGAAGTCAGTCGTGCGCGCAAGGCCCCGCTGCAAGCCGCTTACCATGCCCTGCACTCGGCGGCCTGGCTGGGCCTGGAGCAGGGCGCCACCACGGCGGGGATGCTGGCGGGCGTGGCGGCCGCCGTGCGCGACCTCGCCGGTCCGGTGGGCCGCGTGACCCATTAGGTGGCGGCCACGTCCGCCCTTGATCCTCTGGTGTTCGGGTCCGACCCGACGCCCGGTATCGTGTCGGTCCATGCCGACCTGTCTGGGCGTGCGCTGATTTGGCGCCGAGACGGTTCCCAGGTTCGGCTGGAGCGCGCGCGGTTCCGCCCCTGGCTGTATGCCCGCGATCTGGCCGACATCGAGCATCTGGGAAAGAGACTGACAGACGATGATCAAGCCGCCTTCAGTGCACGGGAGGTGCCTGGCCCGGAAGGCAGCCTGCGGTACCTCCTCAGTGCTCAGGATGGCCGAGCATTGCGACAAGCGGTGCTGAACGGGGCGCAGCGGCGTTTGGGACGGCGGGTGACCAGCCTGCACGATCTCTCTGGCTATTACACGGTGGGCGCGACCGAGCAGTACCTGATGGCCTCCGGGCGCACCTCCTTCAAGGGCCTGACCTTTGACGATGTGCACAGGCTGCAATTCGATTTGGAGACGACCAGTCTCACACCAGAGACGGGCCGCATCTTCATGGTGGCGGTGCGCGACAACCGAGGCTTTGAACAGGTGCTTGAGGCCGCGCGGCCAGAGGACGAGCCAGGGTTGATTCAGACGCTCATGGCCGTCATCACCACCCGCGACCCGGACGTCATCGAGAACCACAACCTCATGCGATTCGACCTGCCTTACCTGCTGGGGCGGGCCGCAGTTCATGGGCTGACGCTCAACTTCAGCCGGCCTGGTGGTCCAGCAGGGCTCTGGCAAGTCCAAGACGGCCGCTCTTCGCCGCACTGGGCCTGCGTGGGGCGGGAAATCGTGGACACCCTGGACGCCGTGCGCCGACTTGATCTGCCCTCCATGGGCCTGAAGGCCGTGGCCCAGCATCTGGGGATTGCGCCACCTGACCGTGTGTACCTCGAAGGTGCGCAGATTGCACAGACCTATGAGGCCGATCCTGACCTCGTGCGGCGCTACGCCTTGCAGGATGTAGAAGAAGTCGACGCCCTGGCCCGCCGAGTCCTGGCGCCCTCGTTCGCCTTGGCCCAGATGGCCCCGCGCCCCTACCACCGCTTGCCGTACGCCGGCACCGCGACTGGGATGCTCGAACCCATGCTGGTCCGGGCGTATCTCCAAGCCGGGCACGCCCTCCCGGGGTCGCCCGAACGGACCTCCACGCCTCATCAGGGCGGCTCGGTGCAGCTCTTTGCGGAAGGGGTGCTCACGAACGTCGTCAAGGCCGACGTCGCCAGCATGTACCCCAGCATCATTCGCCAGGACCGCATCGGGTCGGCCGCCGATCCACTCGGCGTGTTCCTCCACCTGATGGACCATTTGACGGCGCTGCGCCTGCATCACAAAGGGGCGGCGAAACGGGGTGACCCTGGTGAACACGACGCGATCCAGAGCGCTATGAAGCTCGTGGTGAACTCTGGTTACGGGTACTTGGGCGCCGGGCGCCTAGCCCTGTTTGGCGATCAGGCCGCGGCCGACCAGATCACCGCCCGGGGCCGCCAGCTGCTGGCCGAAGTGGTGCAGGCCTTGCGGAAACGGGGCGTCACCCTGATCGAGGCCGACACGGACGGCGTGTTCTTTGCCACCCCAGGGCCCTGGACGGAGTCGCAAGCGCGACACCTGATTGCCGAAGTGGACACCCTGTTGCCCGAAGGCATCTCGCTGGAATTTGACGGCCGCGCACAGGCGATGCTCAGCCACGAGATCAAGAACTACGTTCTGCTGCGCCACAACGGCCGACTTGAACTGCGTGGCGCCTCGTTCGAGTCCAGCCGCACGGAGGCGTATGGCCGGGCGTTCTTGTGGGCCGCGCTGCGGTGTCTTCTCTCCGGCGACGTGCCTGGCGTGCGGCAGGCTTACCTGGAGGCCCTGCACGCGTTAGAAGCACGCACCTGCACCAATGCCGATGTGGCGAGTCGGGTGCGCCTGACCAAAACGCCCGAGCAGTACGTGAGCACGCGGGTGACGCGTAAAGAAGCGGCCTACGAAGCGATGGTCGGGCGGAGCTGGCAAGCCGGCGAACGGGTGACGCTGTACCACCGCCAGGGACGGGGTCTCTCGCCGCTGGACGATCCAGACGCCCGTGACTACGATGTGCGGCACTATGCGGGCGCGCTGGTCAGCGCCTACGCGACGCGGCTACGCAAGGGCCTGAGCCCAGAGGACTTTCGGCAAGTGTTCGACCACGCCGCCCAACCTGGGCTCTTTGACCGGCCCTTTGAAGACATGCAGCCCCGCTGGGCTCAGCTCTCGCCCCCTGAGCGCGTCGAGTGAGCCTGGCGGGTCGCTGAGCAGCCAATCTGACCATCTGGCGTAGTGCGGTGCCCCGCCACCTGGCCGATGCCCCAGCGCATGGCCTCCCATAGACTGCCAGGCATGAACACGACCTGCCCCCTCCATCCCCATCTCGCGCCGCATCCTGCGGGCCGCGTGGAGGATCTGGACCGGCTGCGCGTGTGCCCCCCAGAGCGCGGCGACCATCCAGGTCCAGCCCGAGATCCGCGAGAACCGCTGCTCTGAGCCTGCCCCTGTGCGGCTCTGGCTGCCCTAACCATCAGTTCTGGCAACGTCTGGTTGCCACCCCTTGGCCTCATGGTGGAGTGGTTCAACACGTCTGACTTTCACTCAGAAGAGCGCCGGTTCGAATCCGGCTGAGGTCACCACACGGTTCCGTAGCGCAGTGGAAGCGCACCCGGTTGTCAGCCGGACGGTCGCGGGTTCGAATCCCGTCGGGACCGCCAACTTTCTCGAAACGTGGCGCAACTGGTAGACGCGCATGATTAAGGATCATGTCGTTGAGGGTTCGAGTCCCTCCGTTTCGACCAAAGGAAAGGCTGAGCCTTTCCGTGTATGGTGGTCATCGTCCAGCGGCAGGACGCCTGATCGTGTCTCACGAGTCTGGTTGATCACCCTAAGCATCGGGAAGTAGCGCAGGCCGGTAGCGCACCTGGTTTGGGACCAGGGGGTCGCAGGTTCGAATCCTGTCTTCCCGACCATCAGATGCAAGAAGCGCGTCCCTGTAGGGCGCGCTTCTCTTAATCTGCCGCCTGCGCTTCGCCATCCGGCCGCAGCGGCAGTTCGGCCAGCCGGTCCACTCGCAGCGTCACCGCCCGCCCCTGCCGCGTCACGGGCCCCTGCACAATCAGCGCCCGCGCGTCCCGCAACAGGACGCGGTGGACTTCCCAGAGATCAGGGCTGATCACCGCCTGGAGCCGCCCAGTCGCATCTTCGAGCACGTAGAAGGCAAAGCCCTTCGCGGTCGGCGGCCGCTGCCTCGCCACGATCAGCCCCGCAGCCCAGCTGGTCGCCCCCTGTTTCAGCCCCGCCAAGGCCTCACAGCCCAGGTCGCGCAGCCTCGCCCGGTGCGCGTCTAGTGGATGCCGTCCCGTTTCGCTCAGCCCTTTGGTCTCCAGGTCCAGCGCTGCCAGGGCCTCAGGCGACAGGTCCGGCAGCGCCGGCGGCTCCAGCGCAGGGGTCAGCAGCGCGCGTGTCCCTGGCGGCCGGGCCTGCATCAGAGTGGTCAGCTCATAGAAAGCCTGCCGACGAGTGCGGTCCAGGCCGTCGAAGGCGCCCGCGCGCACCAACCGGTCAAAGCGGTCCTGGGGCAGTGCCAGCCGGTCATAAGCATCGGCCACCCCTTGAAACTTGCCCGTCATCAGCCGTTCCTGCACGATCTGACGCGCGGCGTCCTCACTGATCCCCTCCACGGCGCGCAGAGGCACACGGACAACTTGCGCCGTTTCGGCCCGGTAGGCCAGCCCCGACCGGTTCAGGCACACAGGAGCCAGCCGCACGCCACGCCGCCGAGCTTCCTGCGCCGCAGTGTGGGCCGGCCACAGGCCCGGGGCCTCACTGAGAAAGCCCGCGAAGTATGCCGCCGGATGGTGACGCCGCATCCAGGCGCTCGCGTAACTGTGCGCGGCAAACGCCCAGGCGTGGGACTCGGCGAACCCATAGCCCCGGAAGGCCGCGCACTGGTCAAACACGGCCTCCGCTTCCCAGGGAAACGCGCCGCACGTCTGGGCCGCGCCGCTCACGAAGGTCTGCTTCAGTGCCGCCCGCTCGGCCTCATCTTCAACCCGGCTCAGCGCCGAGCGGAACCGGTCGGCCGCCGGCCAGTCGAGCCCTGCGTACTGCACCGCCAGCCGCAGAATCTGCTCCTGAAACAGGAGGGTGCCGTGGGTCGGAGCCAGGATGGCGGCCAGAGGTTCAGGCAACTCGGGGACAGGTTCCTCTCCCCTGGCCCGGCGCACATAGGGATGCACCGTCCCGCTCTGAATCGGCCCTGGGCGGATCAGGGCGATCTGGTGGGCCAGATGCGTCATGGTCCTGGGCTGCAAGCGCGCGGCCAGCTGGGTCTGGGCTGGACTTTCAATCTGAAACAGGCCCAGGGTGTCGCCCGTACCGATCTCTCGCCACACGGCCAGGTCATCGGGCAGCTCGCCGTACGGCACCCACTGCCCGGTCAGCCGCAGGACCTCTTCCCGCGCCCGCTCCAGTGCCGACAGCATCCGCAGGCCCAGCAGGTCCAGCTTGATTAGCCCCAGCGCCTCGACATCATCCTTGTCAAAGGTCAGCATCCGGATGCCGCCGCTGGACCGCGTCAGGGGGCTGTATGTGGTCAAATCCTCACCGCTGAGCACGACCCCCCCACTGTGCGGCGCAAGGTGCCGCACGAAGCCTGGCTCGATCCGCTCCAGCAGGCCCAGCAGGGCTTCTTTCACCGGGGCCTCGCCCAGCACTTCGCCGAAGACGGCCGCCGCGTCCCGGACACGGTGAGGCCGCAGGTGCCCAAAATCTCGGCCCAGCGCTCGGCTCAGACGGTCTCGCAGCTCCGGCGGCAAGCCCAGGGCGCGTCCGAGATCCTGAAGGGCACTCTTCAGGCGGTAGGTCATGCGGTTGGCCACCATGGCCTCGCCCGCGCCCGTCAAGCCCCAGCGCGCTTCAACCCAGGCCAGCACCTGGTCGCGGCGACTGGAGGCAATATCGATGTCCACGTCCGGCATGCTGGTCCGGCCGGTGTGCAGAAAACGTTCAAACAGCAGGTCATGCCGAAGAGGGTCTGACAGCGTAATGCCCAGCAGGTAACACAAGACGCTGCCCGCTGCACTGCCCCGGCCCGCCGCCAGAATCCCATGCTGCCGGCAGTAATCGGTGACTTCGGCGGCCGTCAGGAAAAACCCGGCCAGGTCCAGTTCAGCCACCGTGCTCAGCTCGGCCGTCAACCGGGTCAGCGCGGCGGCCTGTTGACTGCCGGGGTACTGGGCAGCCACGGCGGCCCTGGCCCGGTCCTCCAGAGCCCCCTGTGCGGTTTGGAAGGGGCGCAGTCTGGGCACGGGGCTGTGCAGCCGTTCCGGCAAGAGGGGCCAGGTGCAGGCCTGCGCGAGGCGCGCCGCGTTCAGCGCCCCATCGGGAAAGGGCAGGAGGCCACCCCAATGGGCTGGGGTCTCCACGCTCAGGGCGTCATTGCGGGGCCGCTCAGGGTGGGGCGTGTGCACATCAATGCCCAGCCGGGCACAGGTCAGGGCGTCCAGCAGCGGGTAATCGGCCCGGTGGGCCAAGCGCACCTCCGGGGCGGCCACCACCGGCAGGTCGAGGTCTCGCGCCAGCCCGCGCAAAGAAGCCAGTCGGCGGCGTTCCTGGGGGGCCTCGCCGTGGTACAGCTGCACGTAGAGCTGAAATGGAAAGATCTGGCGCAGTTGGCGCAGGTACAGCGCCGCCCGCGCCAGATCACGCTGTTCACCCAGCACCGTAGGAAAGCCCTCGCGGCCCCCAGTCAGGCAGACCAGGTGCTCCTGGGCCTGCCCCCCGACTTCTCGGAGGAGGTTCAGCGGCACGCCCTCAGGGTGTTGAAGGTTCACAGCCGTGATCAGCTCGCACAGGGTGGCGTAGCCGGTTCTGGACTGGGCCAGCAGCACCAGAGGGAAGACCTGAACCGGGGTAGATGAGCGGGGTGGGCTGGGAAATTGCACCGGCAGGGTCACCCCGATGATGGGCGTCAGACCAGCCGCGCGCGCGGCGGTACTCAGCTCAACGGCTCCAGCGACACTGCACCAGTCCACGAGACCAACCCCCGTGAACCCCGCCGCATGGGCCACCTGCACCAGGCGCCGCGGCGAGACGGTGGACCGCCCCTCACTGAAGAAGCTTTGCGTGGTCAGCAGCACAGAGAGTGGGGGCATGGGTCAGTCCTGCAGCCGGGCCAGCCACCAGCGGCCAGGTGACGCGGCCTCCTGATGCAGTTCCAGAGTGAGAGTCCCTGCTTGCACGAGAAAGCAGGCGCGCGGCTGCTCACCCAGCCACCAACGGCCACCGGCCCGCCAGCGGTCGAGAACAGCCTGTACGCGGTAGGGCCGCCCCTGCCAGGTCAGCTGCACTGGCATCCCAGTCTCACTGCTCACCACGGTCACCTCCTGCTGAACTGCTTTCATGGCGACACCCCGTCGAAAAAGGCCAAGACCTGTGCAACCGCCTGCTGGCGGCGCTGCGCGGGATGGGCCGGCCAGACCAGCCGGGGGGTGAGGGCGGTGACCCTCACCTCGCCGGTGTGCCAGTCAATCCATTCGTACTGCTGGTCTGCGGTGTAGGCCCAGGGGTCCAGCCAACGGACTCGCACCAAGGCGTCAGGGAAGCGCGAGAGCACGGTTTTGGTCACCTCCAGTTCAGCGAGCCCAGCCCACAGACCGACCATCCGACCAGGCGTTGCCAAGCCGCCCAGCTGGACAGTCAGGCGGTCGATGCCCAGTGGCAGGGCGCGGGCATCGGCTAGAGCCAGCCCAGCCACCCGCACGAGGGCCGCCTCATCCAGAGGCCATTTCAGGGGTCGGGTCGCCTGCAGGGTGCCGCCAATGGTCTCGGCCTGCACGGTCAGGGTAGCCGCGAGGCGGCCGCGCAACTCGACCACCAGTCCCGGCAGCAAGTCGCGGAGGGCCGCGCCGGCCTGAGCCGGTTCGGCCAGGGGCGCGTCAAACACCAGGCTGGCCGTCAAGAGCGGGCCGGGGTGATACCGCTCGACGCTGCGGGTGCGTTCGCCCCTGAGAAAGCGGTTGAGCCGTTTGCCGACATCCACGCCCAAGAACTGTTGTCGCTGGGCGGCGCTCCAGTCCATCAGCCCACCCAGATCGCGTACCCCCAAAAATTGCAGGCGTTCAGCCGCTCCGGGCGGCACACTGAGCGCGCCCAGATGGGCCAGCGGCGCCAGCATCAGGAACGCCTGCTCCGCACTGGTGCTGACTTCATGCACTTCGCCGGGAACCGCTCGCAGCGCGGCCAGGTGCGCCAGTTCACGGCTGGCTGCCAGGCCCACGGGCGCATGCAGCGCGGCCGCCAGGTCACGCGCCGCTGGAGCCGACAGGACCAGAAAGGCCGTGCCCAGGGTCTGCCCCTCAACCCGGTCGCTGTACCGCGCGTAGAGCTGATCCAGCACCTCAGCCCACGCCGCGCGTGCTTCGGCGGCGGGGACGAGGGTGGTGTGCAGGTCTGGACAGCGACTGAGTGCAGCCCCCTCGCGCATCCCGAGATGTATGCCAGCGCCCTGAGCCAGGGGACACGCTTGGATCACCCGTCTGGTGTCACCCAGCAGGGCGACCGGCACGCCGGGATGTTGCCGCTGCACCTGCACCAGTGGCCAGGGGGACAGCAGGACGCAGGCGATGAGACTCGGCGCGCGTCCAGGCGGCATCGTCAGCCTCGGCCCTTGGCTGGCAGGCTCGCTCGGCCAGGCACCATGCCCAGGCGCCCCACCATCCGGCCCTGCACCTGAATGTCGGCCGCCGAATAGCTCTGACGGGGATGCTCTGGATTCTCACTGAGGAGGACCACTTCATCATGCAAGTGGTACAGGCGCTTGAGGGTCGCCGCATTGTCACCCGGCACCAGCACGACCGCCACTTCCCCATCGGTGACGGTGGTGGCCGGACGCACGAGTACCCAGTCCCCGTTCATGACCCCGATGCCGATCATGGAGTCGCCGCGCACTTCCAGGAGGAAGTCCCCCTCGCGCACACCCAGAAGCGCGTCCAGGCTGGGGGTGGTGTGGTCGGGTTCCTGTTCAGCCAGAATCGGTCGCCCGGCGGCAATCTGGCCGTAGATCGGAATACCCAGGCCCAGACTGACCTTGGCCCGTTCGGTCAGGACCAGTGAGGCAAAGCGGCTGTCGGGTGGTTCAAGGTAGCCCAGATTCCGCAGGATCTTCACTTGCAGGCGCACAGCTTCATGGCTGAGGTGAACTTTCTGGGCCACGGCGCGCAGGGTAGCGCCGGCCCCGAGGGTGAGGGCGGCACTGAGAATGCGGGTCCGGGTAGGGGTGAGGTCTGGGGGCATGGGCTCCTCGGTGCTCTTGGCTCTTGGGACGCTCCAAGAGTGTGCCTTAGATTGCGCTGTAGGCTTGGAATGTGTCAAGATTCCTGGGAGGTGAAATGGAATGATGGAATCCGCTCAGGACGTAACCGAAGCGCCCTCGTCCCCATTCGTGCGTCAAATCGAGATTCGGCTGGCCCAGCCCACGCCCCGCGTCCGCTACGAGAAGGGCAAGCCGATTAAGGAGCCGGCGCCGGACATGAACCGGGTCATTCGCGCGCTAGAGGACGAGGTCACGGCGGCCGTTCAGCAGTTGTACGGTCCGCAGACCGAAGTGACCTTCGCAGCCGCCAAGGCAGGTGACATTCGGTTTGCTGGAGCGTTCACCGAGAAACCAGGCGTCATGCGCGAAAGGGTGAGCGAGATCCTGGGAATAGCGTTCGACAACCTTGACCTGAGTGGGGAAGAGACCTGACCCCCAACCCTGCTGGCGGGTTAGGGTGAGGAGGTGAGCGACCTCAACACGGCCGCAGGGTCACCGCTGATACCGGATGTGGCCCTGCGGTTTATGCGTCTTCAAGAGCAGGCAGAGAGCGTCCAAGGCTGGCTTAGTGCCGAAGACAACGCTCAACGCCTTTCACTTCTCGCCACGGCGCCCGGCATTTGGCGGGGGTTTACCCCAGCTGTGCAATTCACGGTGATGCAGATCGAGCAGAGGATTGGACCTGATCCCTTACTGCACTTTCTGGCGGCCGCTGGGCAGCCACCCACCCTGGTTGATGACTGGCCAAGCCACTTGATGCCAGAAGCGGGCTATGTGGTGACCCGCCGTTGGCTCAATCCAGAGCGGTCGATTGGGCTGTATCACACCTACCGCGCAGCGGTCGAGCGAATCCACCGTTCGACCAACCAACCTGAGCCCATCTAGGGACGGAAAACCTTGGGTGCTGAGGGAGAGCGGGTGGCCAGGCCTAGGTCCATTCCATCCGAGCGGACCAGCAGCACCAGCGGATGCTGGTCGTCAGGATCACGGGGCACGAGCTGTGCGAACCGGTGGAACTCACGGGTGCCGTCCGGCCTCTGACAGGTCGCCGTGACCTGAACAACCTCTCCGCCGACCAGGAAGGTGCCACCAGTACGTTCATAGGGCGCTTCTGATAGCTGGAGCGGTGAAAGCGTCAAGTTCAATACACGGCCCAAGGCCGGTCCCGAACCATCCAAATGCACCGAGGCGCAGTAGGTGCCAGTCATCTGGGTGTACCAATACTCGAAGGTCACCAGATCCGTCGACTGGAGCGGTGGCTTAGACGCCCCATCACAGGCATTTAAGGGCAGGAGTAACGCGAGAGCCATGGAACACAGACGAATCATGCCAATGACCCTATGGAAGTTGAACTTCACGCCACTGCTGAGGCGACGGCATCAAGCAGATTCAGCTTGACTGCTCGACAAGGCCTGAAGCATTGGGCGTGCGCGACCGAGGGAGCAGGTCTCTACCTCAAGCGTCTTGAATCACTGATCGCCAGTGGGCTCAGGATGCGAAGTTAGGAGGATCGACAGACCATTCGCTCCCGAGGCTGTCGCACGGGGGAAAGGCTGTGCCTGTGCTGGCAGGCAAGGTGAACTGACGCATGCCTCTAGCATCAGGTCTAGGGACTGCGCTGCGGTCAACATGGGGGTGACAGACCGCGAACAAAACTGCAACATTTGTGCGACAAGTCAGCAACGCCGTGATAAATTTCATACTCAGCACGGATGGAAAACAGCGGTGGCATCGCCAATTTGCTGTAAAGCCGTGTCGACCCGGAGGTCGGAAATGAAGAAAATCCTGATGTTGGCGATGACCCTACTGATCACAGCAGCCTCGGCTGCCCCATCCCTTCCTGGCAACCAGCCCGACTCAATGTGGGACTGCCGCGTGCGTTGCCCTGATCCTGACGCTTGAGCGATTTGAGGAATTTCTTTCGGCCTTACACCACGGTTTAACTCATGAACAGGCTGCGCGAATCGCTTGATAGAGGATCAGGTGGTTCGCGCAAACTCTATATGGAGGGAATCATGCAGATCCTGACTGACGAAACTTTTAACGCCAGCATTCAGCAAGGTGTGTGGGTGGTTCACTTCACCTCACCCACTTGTGCACCCTGCAAAGCCGTTTACCCAATCTTGGAGGAGATGGAACGTGAGCAAGGGCGAACCATCTCTTTCGGCGTAGTAAATACGAGGGAAGAGTTTGCTACAGCCATCAGTAACCGCGTAACCTCAAATCCAACTGTCATCATATACAAAGATTCCGAACCGATGAATATTATTAATGGCGCATACAAAAAGACTGTTTATGAAGAAGCAGTCCAACAGGTACTCGCCCTTTAATGAGGTGAACACAGCTTATGACTTCACGTACCACGATTACAGAAGAGCAACTCTACTCTCCCGAAGCGTGGAACGCATGGCGGCGGCAAGAGGCGCTTGACGGCTTTACACATCTTCAGTCGGCCGAGTACGTCCTAGCTTATGATTCGGACATTGCTCATCTCAGAGCATCCCTCGTTCTATATTACGCAGAACAACTTCCCGATGGCCTACCTAGTTTACGCCGCTGCCTAAAAAGCAAAGATGTTTCTATCCGAGCCTGTGCGATGGCGATTTTGGTTCATAACGAGTGGGGAGCCAGAAGTCATGTCGTTGACGTCAAAGTTGACCGCTTTCACCCTGCCATCGACTCACTCAATGAACAGCTCAAGCTAGTTCGAGAATCCGATAATCGATCAGACTTCTCTCTAGAGGTGGAAGTTTGGATCCTCTATGGATTGGCGAATCTGTTTTACGGACTAAAAGTCTATCATAACGCTGTGAAGTACGCAGCAGAAGCAATTTACCTCAGCATTCCTCTTAGCATTCCGGCACTTACACTTTCGGCACGAATGCTCTATGGTTTAGCTTCTACTATGATGGGCAATATTAAGCAAGCGCTTAATGAATATCAAAGTGTACTTGACGAGCCCACAAGAAACAATAGGCAAGCGCTACTTTCTTCGCTGAACATGTGCACCATTTATTTTATGCAGGGAAACTTCAAGAAAGCACTAGCCATGGGTGAATCTGTTTGCGAGGAATATCCAACGAGCATCCAGGCGACACTTACTCTTCAAAATATTAGGGCCATGTGCGGCATGCTGGTTGAAGACGACTTTGTCAAAGGTCCATATCCAGAGCTCGAAATTACGCATGGCGCCCTACTACGGCTTAGCGAGTGCGTGCGCAACAACAAAACAGAAGAAATCGGCGACATTCTCTCATCACTGAGTGGTGTCGTCACAACCGACGAGCATAATGAAGCAACAGTGAGTTGGATTCGGGCCTACATCTTACTGAAGACAGGCAAATCTTACTTAGCAGCGCAACGCCTCTACAAAGACCCCGCTTTTCCACTTCTATCCATTCTGACCAGCTGCTTAAAGCTGGAAATCTGTCTGGATGGGAATGGTTTTGAAATTGAATCTACAGCCCAACTCTGTAGCGAGATTCGAAGTGCCTTTGAAAAGCTGCCGACTAGAGATGACCGAATGGGTATGGCCGAATTGATCAGCTTTTGGCATCCGCTGGCAGCTGCATTCATCGCCGTTTGTCCTCAGACAATTTCTGAGCTTATGGACGTTGCCCTGCCAGCCATTTTTACCGACGATAAACCCATCACAGTTCATGGACGCGGTGTGTCAACCCGAGTTCCATTCGTTCAGATCACGTTAGAAAGCTTTGGAATAGACGCCACGGTTTCTAGAAATCAGCATACAGAACAGATGCGGTTACGGTCGGCCCTGCTCTCCGATTGGGGAAAAACGCAGCGAATCCTGCCAGTGATTGCGCCCGCTGTGATTATTTTCCATCTCCTCCGTGTCTCTGAAGAACAAGGTGCCATGTGGCGCATGGCAGCTCTGAACCTTGCCAAGTCCAATGGGGTCATTCCACGGACCACGACAGGGGAGAACCTACGCGCAGAACGTCTTGTGTTGGCTAAAATGCTTGACGATTACTTGGCCCGTCGCCTCACTTCGCAGGGATTCAAAGACCAGTTGGAGGACGTAAAGATGGGGAAACTCACCGCATGACGCAAGTTCGCTTTGCACGCCATCTGGCAGCTCTAGATCAGCTTGAACCCGACGCTACCCCCAGTGAGCAGAGCTACTACCGTTCTTTGAGAGAGCAGTACACCAGCGCCCCACCACGGTCAGCGGCGTCAGATTTAGGGGAAGCGACGTTGGAAGAACGAGCAAGCACCATTGATGAAGGTCATGATGGCCTTCACTACTGGCAATATGAATTAACAAAGCCGGATTTGGACCCCATCTGGAAAGGCTGGCTTCAAGACCGCTTTGACGAGCGGCAGGCCATTCTCAACCAGATGATCACCGAACTGACTGAAGAGGGGTACAAGTATGAACCCCCAGCCTTTGATCTCGACAAGCAACGGCGCATCACGGAGCTTGACCACCTTCAATCAAGAGCGGCGAGCCTTAAAGATTTGATTTTTCTGAAGCAAGCTTGGGCAGAACGCCATGGCAAGACTGATCAACTCGCCACTCTCACAGCACCCTATACTGCCGAGCTTGAAGAGGTCGAGGCTCAACTAAAGGCGCTGGAATAAAATCCCAATCTTCCTAGGCGCGTGCCGGCAACGGCACGCGCCTGCCTTTTGCCGTTTCTCTAGGCACAGTGATGGCGGGAAGCAGACCCCCACCACACTGCGGCTATGAACGGTCTGCCTCGTCCACCGGACGCCACCCCCGCACCACACGTCAGCCGTGACTTCGTTCATTGCTCTGCCGGGCCGGGGGCAGAAGAGCCGAGTTGGTGGGAAACCCGATTGTTGGACGGCACTTGGTCCTCTCGGAGCGCCGCGCCAGTCCTGGTACAAGACAAGTCTGCTTGGCACCGCCAGTTGCCCCGAGGTGTTTCTCCGCTGGCGTGCAGCCAAGCTCACGGCGGCCTGGTGCTCTGGACAGACGGCGTCGTGTTGTCTGCTCCCCCGGTCCCCGGACTTCAGCTGCTCAGCGACACCTGGCTGAACACGTTGGCTGCTCTTCAGGATCCAAGGACGGGCACGGCACCAGACAATCAGCGCCTCAGACACGCCCTGCTCGCTGTGGCGGCAGCCGAGCCCGAGCCCACTTGGTCAGCCCCCTGGCGCTCAGACGGATATCTCTTTGAGACGGCAACGGTCCGGGACTGGACACTCTTCCGGGGCAGTGGAGCGGCAGGCCGACAAGTGGTGTACCCGATGACCGTGCCGCATTGGGCCTATGAAGACCTGACGCTCTGTCCTGTCCGGCTGTGGGCTCTTGAGGAGCGTGCTCTTCCGTACGAGGCCGCACCTGTCGTGTTTTGGCCCGTAGACCGACCACTGTCGGCCCTGCTGACCATCATCCACGGTCTTCCCCCCGCAAACCGGCACAGTCTGCTTCAGATCGGTCAGTGGCTTGAAGAGCAGGGCGAACCTCTTGTTGCCGAACACCCAGCACTGATTGAGACCCCAGACGTTCTCTGCGTGGTGCTGTGTCCTCCAGACGCACCTCACGCCACACACCGGAGTGCCACATGAACACGCCTGCCGCTCTGCTTGACGTCTCACGCCGCTTGTCTCTTCAGACCAAGGTTCAAGTCCTGACCCTCACCTACGACCACCCACAACTGACCACCCGAGTGGCCCTGGCAGGGGATCACGTCTGCGGCGTCCAAGGACCGGTTACACCAAGCTGGCAAACCACTTTGCGGCATCACGGCGTCCATCCAGCTGAATTGCAGAGAGCACAGCAACAAGCCCAGTCTCTGGACGAAGCCCTGGCCCATCTGCTGAAGCGGGGCGTTGTCAGCGCGCAGGAATTGCAGGGCCTGGCCCGCGACCGACTGATTCACGCCCTCATACCGCTGACGCATCACCGAGTGAGACCGGCCCTCCAGCCAGATTCAGTGGGGCAGCAGGTGCCACCGGCGACCCCATGCGTTCCACTGCGGGACAGCGTGTCAGCAGTAATGCGTCTGTCGGACAGAAGCACAGTGCCCTTGTCTCAGGCCTACGCCGCCTCGCCAGCCCACGTGCCCACTGGCCCAGACGAGAGTTTTGAATTGATGGTGTATCGGGCTGCCTTGCAAGGGCAAACCCTTCAGACCATGGCACAGCGTCTGCCGCTGCGCTTCGATCAGCTCTGCCAGGTTCTGACCACCCTTGAGGCAGGCGCCTACATCTGGCCCACCAGTGAGCAAGCCCCGTCCCTGCTCACTTCGCGGCCTCAGCTCCAAGTCGGAGACTATGCCCCCGACTTCCTCCTCCCTGCTCTGGGCGGGGGAGAGGTTCGCCTTTCCGCATTGCATGGGCAACGCATCTGGCTCAGCCTGAACAGGCAGTCAACCTGCGCCATTTGCAACCCGCGGCATGCAGAAGTCATCGCCGTCCAAGATCAGCTGGTGCCGCTGGGCGTTCAGACCGTCAGCATCTGGGGCAGTACCCTAGACGACCTGGCACGCGGTATTGGCAAACAGCGTCCTCCCTATGCTGTTTTGGCTGATCCAGACGACACGACCTACACGCGCTATGGGCTTTCATTCAGCCTGTCGGGCACTTTGGATCCCCGGAATCTAGGCACCATGCTGCGCGGCTTCCGGATGATGGGTGCGGCGGCGCTCAAGTCGGACGGAGAACTCTTCAGAATGCCGGCCGAGTTCCTGATTGGTCGAGATGGCCGCATCGAGCGTGTACGCTACGCGACCTATGGGGCAGACTTTCTCGCTGTAGAAGAGGTCCTGGCATGGGCGCGGCGACCCTAAGACGGTGGTGGCGCCGACATGACACCCGACGCCGAACCCAGGCGTTGGGTTTGACACAGATTCAGGGACTTTCCAACCTGGCTTGGGACGATCTGGGCACCGTTTTGCAAGACTGGGAAGGGTTGCACGCCCTCTTAAAAGAACCAGTAGACGACCTGTGGCGATGGTGGGCAGGGCTGGGGCCGCCACATCACCAACTCCCTGCCCTGCGTCTGGCTGCACTCGGTCCTCGGCTGACGGACGTGAGACCCGACACCCTGTACGTCCTGTGGCGGGCGCTCCTGCTCACGGATCTGCTGCTGCTGCGGTACTGGGTGACTGGTCCCCATGTCCTTCAAGGTCGCCAAGCTGTGCTCGGCGGCATCGCACTCGGTCTGCGGGAGCGGAGCAACCTGCACGCCCCAACATTCGGTCAGCTGTTTGACGCCACGGCGGCCAGCGACGATGTGCTGCACCAAGAGGGGCGCCGGCTGGCCGAGGCCCTCGCCTACTGCGGCGCTGATTTGAGTGTTATCCGGCGCAAGGTGCCAGCTCTCATCCCTTTACTGGACCACCCATGACCACAACTCGACTTCCAGCAGCCTGGTTGACCACTGTCTATACCCTCCGCCCTGCTGGGCTGCCGACCGGAGAGGCGCCGCCCATCGACGTGAACAGCGTGTTGGCCGACCTACAACCTCTGCTCACCGTTCGCATGGGGTGGGAAGTGTTGCAGGCTCAGGCCCGGCAAGAAGCGCTTCCGCACACTGCTGCCCAGTTGCGCCGTACGCAGGAGATGGTACGCCAGACCCTCCGCCGTGCTCAACGGCAGCTGCGGTGGGCGGCCCAGAACCGACCAGAGGGTGAAACGCTGTGGGCGTGGGCTGCGGTGCCTAGAGTCGTCTCAGTGCCTGACAGCGACCACTCCTGGGCACTCTTGGTGAATGCGTTTCAAGGCGGTGAACGCCTAGCCCTGCGCACCGTCCAACTAGCGCCAGGGCGCTGGGCCCTGTACCGGAGTGAGGCCGCTCCATACACCTTCCGAAACGTCACACTGCCAGTTGGCGCCGCCCTGACAGTTGACCAAACAGCCACGCGCCTGGGGCTGACCCCGGCCCAACTGGAAGCAGTTTGGCCATTCACCGGCGTACAGCGGCTTCAGAATGGCCAGTACGTCAGCGCCTTGACCCACTGGTCTAGCGCCCATTGGTTGAATCTCCTGATTACGGCTCTCGACCAGGCCGGGGTCTGCGCGTGGGATGAAGTACTTCTCTTCAGGGCCTACCGAGCCTTGCCGAGCGCACCTGACGTTCTGGATGACACGTTGCGAGCGGGCCTGCGCCGCTCACCTCATGTGGTCAAAGGACCTCATGCTGGCCTCTGGGTCGCGGCTCACACGCGACCTGTAAAGCAGCGGGCCTCTGATCGTGTCGAGACCATGACCCCGCGACCCATTCCACCCAGTGCGCCACTCCTGCTGTCGCGCAGGAGGCTCAGATGACGGCGCCACCACTGGACGCCACTCGACCACCGCTGACGCTGGCGCCGTTCCACCAGGAGTGGCGACATCCGCGCTGGTTGGAGACGCGGTGACACCCTCTTGGCTGCACCGTCTCCACGCTCTTTTTGGGCAGTCAGGCGTCGTCACCTCGGCCCCGTCCGACGCCGTAGTCGACCCGTGCTCCACCGATCAGGCGGCGCCTGAGAGTGGGCTCTTGGATTTTCATCTCAGTCCCCACCTGTTGCGCCTACTCATTGATCATCAGGCCACCAGCCTGCCACGCGCCGTGGCCGAGTGCGTCATGAACAGCGTGGACGCTGGCGCTGGCCGCATCGACGTCACCCTGCACACCGACCAGCATCACCGGATGCACGCCCTGACCGTTCAAGATGACGGCCGCGGCTTCACCACCCGCCAGGATGTCGAGCAGTATTTCCGCACCTTCGGCTTCGACCACGACACCGACGCTGAACGCGGCCGGCGCCAATACGGCCGGTTCGGCATCGGGCGCGCGCAGCTCTGGGCCTTCGGCGCCGTCCAGTGGCGCACCGGCCCCTTTGAGCTCGGCGTCAATACCCAAGAGCACGGCGTCGCCTTCACCTTGACAGCGGACCTGCCCCAGCAGGCCGGCACCCAGATCCACGCCACCCTCTTCAAGCACGCCCCCACCTTTACCCTTCAGGAGCATCTCGAAGACCATCTGCGCTATGTCGACGTTCCCCTGTTCGTGAATGGCGCCCAGATCAACCAGCCGCCCAGCCAGGCGCAGTGGACCTTTGAAGATGAGGACGCGTATTACGACCTGCGGCCCGGCGGTGGCGTCCACCTCTACAACCTGGGCGTCCTGATCGGCGAGGTGGACGAGAAATTTGCCGGCGGCGGCGTGATCGTGAGCAAGAAGGCCCTCCGCCTCAACTTGACCCGCACGCGCACGATTGAACGGGACGAGCTGGGCACCCGCATCCTGGCCACCATGCACCGCTTGGTCCTGGCGCATGTCAAAGCGCAGGCCAAGCTCTCGGAAGGTGAGCGGGCCTTCCTCGCGCGCGCGTATCTGAAGGGTGAAGTGGCGTGGGCCGAGGTGCAGGGCCTCAAGCTCATCACCACGGTTGACGACCGCGACCACACCCTGAGCGCCTTTGCCCATCTGGTCGCGCAGCGGGGGCTGGTGGGGGCCGCCACGCGGGGCGAGGCGCTGGCGGACAAGGCCTCCCAGCACGGGCTGGCGGTGGTGCTCGCCGAGCGCACCCTCACCCGGTGGGGCGTGTCCAACGTGACCGGATTCAAAACCGCTCTATGCCGCGCCGTTCTCCCCAACGACGAGGCCACCCTGGCTGACCAGTGGGACGCGAGGGACGCAGCCGAGCAGGACTTCTTTGAGGCCATCCAGCACGGCGTCTGGACGGAGGACCTCGCTCAGCACGTGGATGACCGCGTGTTCCGGCACGCCCAGGTGCCCCGCGGAGAGTGGACCGTCGAAGAGCGCGCCGTGCTGGCGGGCTTGCAGAAAATCGTGCCGCGCGCGGCCCAGGCGCTGCGGCTCCGGAACGGCAAGCGCAAGGTGGTCCTGGGCGACAGCACGGGCGCTCAGGCCTGGACCGACGGCCGAAGCTTTATCGCCCTGGACCGGCGCCTGGTCCCGCTCGCCCAGCGAGGCTTGCCCGGCTTCACCCGCTTAGCTTTGCTGATCCTGCACGAGATGACGCACGCGCAGGAAAACATGGGCAGCGACGTGCACGACGCGGCCTTCTACGCGGCTTATCACGACGCGGCCTTCTACGCGGCTTATCACGACGCGAGCCTGACGGACACGTTTGGCCCCGCACCGCAAGACGCCCTGGACGTGTACGTCACCCGGCTACTGGACAAGCGGCTGCCGCTGAGTCGGGCCGCTCTCCAGACCTCCAGCTTGCAGTACAGAGTGCGGAGCCTCCCCGACTGGCTGGCGCAGCATGAGCGGAGGAACCGTCCCTGGGCCTGCACCGTGCGGCACCACACTTGGGCGGGACGGGTCCTAATGATTCACGAGTTGCGCCGAACCGAGGAACGGCGCTGGTGGGGGCAAGCGTCTCTGGTGCGTGGCACGTTGTATGCCCAGGATGGGGCCTGCCTGGGCGAGCTCATCTTGACCGAGGAGGTGGACCTGGCCGTCTGGGTTGAAGAGTCACCGCCCAAGACGCTTCAACCAACACCGCCAGTCCACCTGCCGAAGGCGCTGTCTAGGGCGGTGCAGGGGCGGCTCAGGACGTACACCCAGGGGAGAACTGGACCTGTGGAGGTGCACGTCAGCTGCAAGGTCCAGGGCGCCGGTCCCCGCTTCCGGGTGGGCCTGCACATTCCCTCCGCCCGGGACGCGTACTGGAGCGTGACCCCGACCCACCTGACGGCCGCGCCGACTCTCGCGGCGGCTGAACGCCTCGCTGAACTGGCCCGGGCGTGGCTACACGCGCAGGGCCGTGACGCGGCAACCGCTGACCCAGAACCGCTAGAAGAAACGCCGCTGCTGGGTCAAGACGACCCACCACCGCAGAACCTGGCCCAGATCGATACCTCACCACCCTCTTCGACAGAAATTCTCGCATAGGCGAGAACCTAAATACCCCACCCAGCTGGAAGTCATTCTGGACCGACACACGATCCGCGTCCCATTCAAGCAGGAGAAATTGCATGAGCTGGAAGCCACGTATCATTCTTCCCCACCTCAGCGCCGCGCATCTTCTGCGCAATAAGGCGCAGCGAGTTCTCTTGACTTGCCTGGTTCACCATTATCCCGAACCGGTACTACCCAACCACATCCTGATAGATACGCAGCTCACGCTTGAGCAGTTTTACGGTGCGGTGGATGCCTTGAAAAATCGCGGTTGGCTGGATCACTCATGGACGGCGTACAAGCGTCATCGCCGACGCACTTACCGCCTCACCCAGCGGGGCTACCAGTTAGCACGCGTCATCTGCTTCTTCACACGTGGATCTGTAGACGATCTTCAAGCGCCGCAGCGTAGAGATCGTCTGGACGAGTCTCCGCCGACTCACGTACCTCCGAAACCGGCAGCGGCCACTACGGAGAGTGCTGAGGTCCTGGTCAACGCGGCCCACCGGCGCTTAGAACTGCAACATCAACTGGGACAGATTCTGTCAGAACTGCTCTTGATCAGTGAGGTTGAGCAGAGGCATCGAGAGGGCCACGAAGAGAACCCGTCGGAGCCCGAGCGTGAGCAGCAGTGGAATTGACAGTCAGGTCTGCGACCATCTCATTCCCGAGCTGACTTTAGGCCTGCCACACCTTCCCCGGCAGATTCACTTCATACTGAAAGAGCCAACCTCCTGCACCCACCCCAAGGCTGGTCCCGGCAAGTTCTCTTTCCTGGAGGAAGCTATGCTGACTGCCCGATTCCAGCCTTTTGCCGCCCACCGCCGCCTCTTCCTGTGGGTGGTTGTCGCCCTCACCGCTGCATCACTGGCCCTGTTCGCCCCTATTTGGCTTCCTATGGCCCTGGTGTTGACCGTGGCCGCCATCCTCCCTGTACAGACCGAAGCGCAGCGGGTGGCAGGCATCGTAGGCCTAGGGGTCCTTGCCCTGATGGGGAGCGGCACCCTGGTCATCGGTGCCGTCTGTGCACTGCCCAGTGTCAGCACTCTCGGCTTTCTGGCCGCCACCTCAATTCTCTTGGCACGCAACCGCTAGTCCAGAACCTCATCCCTTCTACAGTCAAGCCATGATGCATGGAGCTCTGGTCGGCCAGGTCACGTCAACACCACTTCCGTTGACAGGCGCTGGCGGCCTTTTTTTTGCGGTGGATGTGAGTGGCTGTTCCTTAGAGATTGTTGTGACGCACGAACTGGCGAACAAAGCCGCTCGGCAGGTGAAACCTGGGAACATGGTGCTGGTACAGGTGCAGGGCGCCGCCACACACCGGCTTGTGGCAAGCGCGTTCGAAGTTCTTGCACCGCACCACGGTTCCATGAACATGTTCAGTGTGTCTGGCACAGTCAGCGCCTGGCCCACGGATCATGACGGTGAGCCACAGGTGCACGTAACAGTGAACGGCCTTACGATGGTCGTGATGGCACCGCACCTTCGGGAGTGGCTGACTTCCCTACGGTGTGGTCACCGCGTCTACGTTATGGGTGCAGTGTCATGCGCTGGAGCAGGCCTGACGCTCCAGGCACACCGGCTTGAGCGCCTCTTGACCTGACACACGGCCAAGCGCTGACGGCGTATAGTTGGGGCAACACTGCAGCGACACCCACTGCGCACAGTGTATTGCCTACCGGCCTTGGTCGGTCTGCTGACCGTCAAGGTCATTGCACAACCTTCGGCACTTCGCATCTCACACGCCTCTGGCGTCGTGAGACGCAGGGGCAGGGGGTTTTTTTGCGTTTGGTTGACCTGGACGTCTTCACGGACGTATTCAGGGCACCCCGACGGGTTCAAGCGGCGCATCTCGATGTGCAGAGCGAAGGAGGGCAGGACCGTCACCGTCTTCTGGTGTACGGTCAGGTGCACAACGTTATCGTTGCGCGCCCTGCTACTACAGCGTTCCGCCCGCAGATGTACCAGAGCAGTGACCATCCCCATGGCCGCCTTCGCAGCGAGCCACGGCCGGTTGTTGCCGTGCCTGAACCCGGAGCCTTCCAGTTGTTTCTAACTGGAGAGGCTTCCCGGGAGTTTCTCTACGCCTATCACCACCAGTGAAGGCAGAAAGACCCTCCATGGTTTGAAGACAGCGCCAGCATTTCTGTTGGCAGCTGACGGATTCATCCATTTGAAGGGGCCTTGAGTTCGTTCAGTTTCGTCGGCGATTCGGAAACGCAGCCTCTCCGCACACTCTGTGCCCTCACCGCTCGCGCGGCTGAGGGACCCCCCACAGCCGCGCGGAAAGGAAATACCCATGACCAGTACCCTGACTTTGCTTGCACCGCTGATGGCCCTCCGCACCCTTCGTAACGCCCTGGCGGACGAAATGGGACGTTCACTCGACCTGCTGGCTGACCTTGTGGCAGCGCAGCGGGTGAAGGTGAATCACCCGGACCGCGCCTTCAAGCACGCGGTGTACACCCTGAGTCTGGAGCATGTGGTGGTGAAGACGTGGATCGAGCGTCTCATCCAGTGCCAGCAGCAGGCTTCTAGCCCTGTCGGTGCTCTGCGTGGAAAGGTGCCGTTTGCCAATAACGACGCCTATCTCATGCGGGTGCGCGACGCTGTCTACGCCACGGTCCGTCTCCTGACTTCAGAACGTGAAGAGGCACTGGGTCCTGTCGGTTCACCGCGGATGACGATGTCCTTCCGGACCCGTCTCGCCCGCCTGACGCCAGCAGACCGTCTGTCTCCCAGTGTCCGTGAACTTCTGGTGGAGTCTTACCAGGTAGATCCGAGATCAGAGGAGGCGCTGGACTGGCTGGATTCCTTAGGTGTCATGCAGGTCATTGACCCGCAAGACGCTGTCGTCAGTAGCCACGACGAAGCATCGCTCATCCCCATGAGCCTGTTTCAACTGGCCGTTCGCGAAGCCCAGCACTTTGGTCTTGTGGACGTATATGACCCGGCTGATCCAGGACACATCATGGAACTGGCTGAGCATCTGGAGCGTGCCTATAACCCGACCCTGGCCTTTCAACTAAGGGCAGCGTTGCAGGTCAGTGGCACTGCACACCAGGCGCGAGCGTACTACCTCCCACACAGTGATATTCGTGTGGCAGAAGAGGTGGCCTGGCATACATCCAGTCACCCCGGTGAGTACGTCGGATCCACGCATCTGCCGTGGAAATCCGCCATGCACTGACGATGTCAGTGTGCGAAAGCAGTTTGCTTTCGCGGCCCTTATTGCCTGAACCGTTTGGTTCTCGCTTTGAGGGTTATTTTTTTGGCCTTTTTGGGGCCAAACCAGGGGTCGCCTACGCTGAATCCATGATTCTTCCCGCCAAATTTGGCAGTATGGTCGACCTGATCGGGTGTGTGGCCCAGATGCCGGAGCCCAGAGGTGACTGCTTGAGCTTCGTGGTAGCCGGCGAGGAACTCGTGACCTTCGCCGACGGCAACACGAAACCGATGGCCTTTTACCAGCGCTGTCTCATTGAACGTTCTCACCTTGACGCGGTGCACGTCATCAAAGGGCAGGCCCTAACTGTGGCCGGCTTTCTACACCAAACCCGCAACACCATCACGCGGGCCCCACGCACAGAGGTCAAGATTCTCAACGTGATGCCGATTGAACGGCACGCCTCGGATCTGGTTCGGGACGTAGGTCAGGGCTTCCGACTGCGAAACGGTTTCCAGCGGGTGGTGTTGAGCGGGCGCGCCGGCGCAGATGCCCAGCGGGGTTTTGTCGACCACACGGCCGTGCTGAACGTCAGTCTAGCCGTCAGTCATCCTGAACGCGCCGAGGTGAACTGGGTGGACGTCTGTAAGTACGGTGACGGGAGTGACGTGACTATCGCTCGGGGGCAGTTGGTGGGTGTCGAAGGACGCATCTGGAACCGAAACAAAATCCTCGCCAGCGGCGCGCGCACGACGTTCACAGCTGTTGAAGCCGCCCATATCTTTGTCGCCCAGGGCAAGGTCAATCGCCGAACAGATCTTCCGGCACTGACGGTGACGCCCTGAGAAGGTCTGCCACAAATGCCTATACCCACCCCCGGCCTTTTCGTTTAAGCTGAATTTGGAAGGAGGCCTTATGTTGACCAACCGTACACGTACCCAGTCGCTCTACGCAGCACTTCGCCCAATGTTCACGCCCTGGGGGCTCTGGGCAGGCGCGCCTGCTCGGTGGCACCGTACGGAAGGCGGCATGAGGCTGCTGCTGGCATGCGGGTATCTCCTGTGCGGGGCACTGGACCTCCTGCGGTATCTCGTGGCGACGGGTGTAGTGATCTTGACGCTGGCTCTGGCCGCAGTCATTGGCGTCGGCTACGTGGCTGTCATGCTGGTGGCCATCGTGGCGATGGGCGTGCTCGGCCTGAACTATTACGCGCCCGAGGGGGGCTACTGCGCGCCAGGCACGCGCCGAGGCGTGCTTTGAAATTATCGATTCAGCGTGAGCGCCTCCTGCGTGAAATGCGCCGCACAGACGTTCCGCATGTGGCACTGCTGCTGGGTCCGTCAGGGTACGGTAAATCGGTGCTTCTGGGCCAAGTGGCGCAGGCCGCGCTGGAAGCTGGCGAAATCGTGGTGCGCCTTGATCTTCGGGAACTCGACAATGACGTGTACTCACTCATTGAAGACCTCGCGCACAGCCTGCAGGGCAGGGCGCCACAGGTCAGTGCCGATATCACGGCCGCCAACGAAACACGTCCGCTCTCTGCGCGTCAATTGGCGAAGCACCTTGCCGCCCTGGAGCGGACGACTTTCTTGCTGGACCATGCCGAACGGCTGAGCGCCGAGAGTGAGGCGTGGCTGGTGGGGTTCATCCGGGCGCTTCCTGAACAGCACCGTCTGCTTATTTCCTCGAGGCAGTTGGATTCGGTCGAGGTGGCCTACTTGGTGGCCACTCAAAGCTTGATGGTTCTGGGGCCGGAGCAGCTGGCCTTCGACGAAGCCGAAGTCGCGCAACTGTCTACGCAAGCTGAGGCGACAGCGGTCAGCGACCTCACCCCTTTGAAAGGGTGGCCGATGGGCGTTGCCCTGACGGTCGCCGGCGCGTACGGCCACTCAGCCCCTGACTTGATCAAAGCCGTGTTGCGGTCGCTTCCTCCGACCCTGCAGCGTGCCCTGCCTCAACTGGCGCCGTACGACACATGGACGTCGTACCTGCCTCATTCGTTGGGGCTGGATTTGCCGGACGACTGGTTGGGGCAGTTAATCCTGCACCGCCTGCCTCTCCTGCATCACTCGGTGGGCGCACAACCACATGATCTGGTGCTGAATGTTCTGAATGAGCAGCTGCGCCAGTCGCCTGACCTGTGGACCGACAGTTACCGCGAAGCCGCGCAGCGGGCCCTCACCGATGAGCGGCCAATCCACGCACTGGATCTCTTGCTGCACGCAAATCTGATAAATGACGCCTTGGACATGGCCGAGCAGGTGATTCCGCCCCTGTTCCGCCGGAGCCAGTTCCTCGTTATTCGGTCCATCTTGGACCGTCTTCCGAGTGAGGCGGTCCAGGCATCGCCTTCCCTGGCGCGCATGTACGGCATCAGTCTCATGGAAACCGAGCAGTTGCAGGCTGGTATGGCCATCCTGCACACCTTGGCAGAACGCCCCGACACCCGGATGACGGTGCTGCCGCCTTTGGCCCACGGTCTGTTCCTTCAGGCCAGAGTGGACGATGCAGCTCAGCTGCTGGACGAAGCCTGGCAGCACTGGAACGCTTATCCAGCCGAACAGCAAGTCATTTTGTTGACCATGGCAGGCAATGTAAGCCGGGAGCGGGGAGACAGCGAAGGAGGCCTTCAAAAGCTCCTTGAAGCGACCAGGCTGGCAGAACAGCACCACCTCGATTACGTCATGGGGGTGGCCTTGATTGGCCTCAACGTGTCCTATCTGCGGCTGGCCCGGCTTGACGAAGCCATGATGGCGGTGCGCCAGGCCCATGTGATTTTCGAGCAGCTGGGCATGACTGCTCGGCTCCCCATTCCCCTTTTGAATGCGGCGATTCTTCACGGCGCCGCAGATGAACTGACTCCAGCCAACGACCTTCTCCAGCGCGCCCTGTGTATTGCCGAGGAGGCGCAGGTCAGAACAACGACCTCCATTCACTTTGCGCTCGGCCACCTGAGGATGAAAGAGGGCAAGTTCGACGAGGCCGTGACCCACCTGATGCAGGCGGTCGAGCGCGCGCGGGCCAGCAGTCGACCAGACCGTCAGTACATGGCTGAGGCCCTCTTGTCTGAGGCTCTCCGTGCGCAGTTTCAGCACGTTGAGGCGGACCGGCGGCTGGCGCTGGCCGAAAGCCTACTGGAAATCCATCCGCAGCTGGCCCAGAGCACTATGTTGGTGGATCTCCTGAAATTTCATCGGGGTCAGCGAGACCTCGCCATGGGCAATCTGGCTGAAGCGCGCGCATGGTTTGAACAGGTGCCGACCGACCTGGGCGAGTTGGCCGAGTGGGCGGTCAGAAGCCGCGCCTACCTTGCTCAAATTCACGCTGAGGAAGGCACCCTGGCTGAGGCGCACATCCGGGATTTCATGACGCTTCATAGCAAGATCAAGTCGCGGCGATACCTCACCCCAGACCTGACCATGGTGCGCCAAGCCCTGCGCGAAGCCGTCAGGCAGGGATGGTATGCAGGGGAGCTGCAGGAGTATGCCTTTGGCCGGTCTGACACCCGGCAGCGGCTGTCGATCCGTACACTGGGCAAGTTAAGTGTCTCGCTGGACGGCAAGCCCTTGCCTCTCAGCGGATCGAATGTCACGCGGGCCCAGGAACTGATCGCCCTGATGGCGCTCTTGCCACCAGCCACTTCCCAAGAACTGCAGCGCACGCTGATTGGCGAGGGTAAAGGCGATCACCGCAACGCCCTTAACACACTGCGGGCCAGCCTGACCAAAGCCACGGGAGTAAACGACGCCATCGTGCAGGACAGCACACGCCGCTATGTGTTTTCCGATGATCTGGACGTGCGGACGGATGTTGACGAGCTGCGGCGGGCGGTACGCACGAACAACCTCTTGCAGATCCGGCAACTCCTGAGTGACGGCACGGATTTTCTGCCTGGCGTCAACAGTGTATGGGCAGCTGACCTCCGCGATACTGAGATCCCAGGCGTCCTTTACAGTGCGTACGGTGTCCTGGGCAAATCAGCGCTGGAGCGGCGCGCCCTCCCCGAGGCGCTGCGGCACTTCGAACATATGCAGCTGCTCGCGCCTACCGAAGACGTGCTGCGCACCATTGTCGAAATCCACCGCAGCATGGGCAACGAACCCCAGTTGGCGCATGCCGAGCGGGACATCCAGCTCCTTTTCGCTCGTTGAATGGTCAATCTGTAGCCGCGGCCTGCCGAACCATCAGCACCTGAATGAAAGGACCGTAGGGTGAATCAGGAGCGACCTGACCGATAAGGCCATGTGGCGGCAACAGGGCGGTGAACGCCTCCAGATCAGATGGAGCTGCATAGGACTGATACACCATCCAGAAGGTGCCCCCCTGATCACGGCAAGGCGCAGCGTGACCCAGATAGACAGCGCGCCACGCTTCAGGCCGACTGTCACGTGCACCTTGTAGCGCACGAGTGACGTTCCGCCGATCTGCCGCCCGGGGGTGGGCATCACGCTGCAACTGCAAAGCGGCCAACGCTGTCTGCTCAGCACTCTCCATTTGCCAGGTAACACTGGAGCGCAGGTCGAGCGCAGCGTGGATCACGTCAGTTCACGGCGAGACAGGAATTGAGAATGGCTCAGGGCTTTCGTCCGGTCCACCTCAAGAGCCAGTCGGCGATTGAGACGGCCAGGCATGAGCATGGTAAGCAGCATAAGACCCTCGGCTTACGTTGTCGTCACAAGCCTACGCTTCAACTAATCACGGCATAGTCAGAACTAAGCAGGCGGGTCTCTAAGGTGCGCGGCATGGGAGTCGCCAGCCTTCAACGCCAAACAGAGCACCGCAGTCTGGTGCTGAATCTCCTGACGACGCATCCGTCCCTCTCACTGGCCGAGATGCGTGAACTCACGAAGTACCCTGCGCCTGTCGGATACGACACACTGGCCGCTGTCACCAAAACGCTGTGTGCCGAAGGCCTGATTGAGCGCCGTGGCGGCAACGGAGGACGCTTCCTTCTGCCGGGACGCCTGGACGAAGCGCAACGCGTTCTGCAAGCGCGTGTGCTCAGCTTTTTACAAAGCCATCCCCATCCAGTTACCTACAACGACATTTACACAGGCTTGCAACTGGACAAAACCTCTCTCACCCTCGCGCTGTCTCAGCTTGTCGAAACGGGCGTGGCCTGGCCCGTGGACAGCACCCTGGGCAAGCGGCTGTATCAGGCGACCTACCTGGAACCGGCAGCGCCGCTGGCGCCAGCCTTCTGCAGTGATCTGGCGCGCCGGATCATCAAAATCCTTCAGCGGCTCCGCAATGCTCTAGCCAGCCACGCTGACTTGACTCGACTGGGCGACCCGGCGGATATCGCTCTCGCACTCCAGCGTCTCGCCGACTACGGTCTGATCGGCCTGCGAACCAGTGATCGTCAGGGGGTCACCTACGCCATCTACAGCGACCTGGCTCACCACAGCAATGTAATCGAGCAGGTGTTGTCACTGATGACCGCTGAACTGAATCAGCCTGCTTCCCCTCTCCCCACCCAGGAGTGCCCCACCCATGACTCAATCTCCAGCGCCGAGCCCATCCAAGCCTCGAACACCCTCTCTTCAGCACCTGTGGTTGAACCTGAAACCTCTGACGGAATCAGCAGAGATGGAGGTAACGGAACTGATCGTGCTGAACGGAGTGGGCCGGAGTTTCCAGTACTGCCTGCCGGCCAATGTGGACCGGGAGACCACCTTGACGGTCGCGTTGATTCAGGCGCTCAAACGGTGCACGGTCAACACGACCGTCAACCTCCACACCCCGCACACCGAATATGTGCGGTTGGCCGACCGGCGCAGCAAGCGACCCCCTCAACTGACCCAACTGCTGAACAGCCGAAACCTCGAATTGTCACTCGCGCGCCGTATCAATGGCGTCGCGCTCTTCGCAGAATACGCGGAGGCGCTGAACGCCCATACCGTACCGCCGCTGCCACCGATGATCGACTACCGGCTGCACACCAGCTGTCTGACCGACGGTCTACAGACCTACGTGGGGGCCGTTCTGGTGGGGGTCAACCGCATTCACACCTGGCGCAACACCGTTAAAGGCGACAGCCTTTTACACTCTGAGCTGCAAGCTGCCCGCTGGGCGTTCAGCGCTCTACCTGACGGCAGCAGTATCGAGTTGCACAACCAAAGTCCGAAAACGCAGCAGCTCTGGCAAGAACCAGAAACCATTCCAGACAGCCTGAAACCGTACATGCTCAGAGTCGCGCAATTGATACAGGGAAAGCAGTTGCGCTTTCACACGCCGAAGCAGGTGATGACCACCGGGCTTTACCGGCGGCACGCGTGCCTCTTGGCTGGAACGCAGTTTGCCGATGTGGCGCGAGAGCGGCCATGAGCGGACAGGTAGACCGGGCCCTGACCGTTGAACGCCAGCAGGCCGCCAATGCCTATCAGGCTGTTCATGGTGGGGACTTTCTGGGCGCCCTGGAGGCGACCTTGAGTGCTGATGAGGTGCAGGCGGTCTGGAGCGAGTTGGCCGCCGAGCGCGGATGGACGTTCTATTCAGACCACCGAAGTCTGAGCAGTATTGAAGGCCACCTGCTGAGCCGGAAGCAGGCCCTTCACCTGGGTATCACCCCTCACCGGCAGGAATACACCGATTGCTGCGTTTTGACTCCAGACCCGGACGTGCCACTGGACCCGATCTACGCAGCCCTGGGGCCACAGGTCAAGCTCTGCCTGGTCCCCCCGTCAGTCTATGACCGGGTGTCACAGTTGACCTACCCGACAGCCCTCTGGGGCAGGCTGACTGAAACCGAGGCGCTGGCACTCGCCACTTCCAGGCACATCGGCCTGTACCTCGGGATGACCATTCAAGGGTGTCTGGAGAGCAAAGTCATTACCCATGACCAGGCTGCACGCGCACAAGCGACCGTGCTGCGGCTGCCTTACGCCGATGTGCGCCGGAGCCCACCTGACCCCACCCTACGGGCCCTTCTGCCTCCTGAAACGCAGCGCCACCTCCGGGTCTATCCGTACCAGTTGATAGACGGGACCCTGACGGTCCTTATGGAGCAGCCTGACCCCGGTGCCCTGCGGCTTCTCGCTATGACCATGCAGCGGGAAGTCCGGCCCGTCATCACGGCGGCCACCACCATCCGGGACCTCCTGAAAGAAGACGCAGATGAGGCGGCCCCCACCCACGCCAAGGAGACGGAGCTTGCCCGGACGTGACCTGATGGACGAGGCGTTGGAGGCGCGGGCTGCCGGCTTGTCGGTTATGCCGGTGAATGCAGGCGGCCTCTACGACAAGCGGCCCCATCTGGTGCTGATGGAGACCGGTCACCGCCGACCCAAGGAAGGCGTGCCGGGGCGCTGGGTTCCCGCCTGGCAGCCCCTAATGGATACGCCCGCCACAGACGACATGATTGCAGTGTGGTTCAGGCGGCCGCTGGGGAAAGGACTCGCTTTCGTCACCGGCCGGTGTTCTGAACGCATCGTCATCGATCTGGACGGTCCGGCCGGCGACGCACTCCGGATTCTATGGAACATTCAACCGCATGTCCGGACAGGCAGCGGCGGCTGGCACCTCCATTTGCCTGCACCAGCTTGGCGCGTTCCTACGCTCAATGGCAAAAGTGCACGCGCCCTGGGCCAGGCTTATCCTGGACTGGATATTCGCGGCGACGGCGGCTACGCCATCCTGCCCCCAACGGTCAGCTGCGCTGGGCCTTACAGCTGGGCGCGTCCGTTAGCAGAACTGGATGACCTGGCAGTCTTGCCACTGCCAGCACGCGTCATGCTGGGCCTGATCGAACCCGTGACCAGGCCATCCTCTATCCCCAAACTGTCGCCGCGGCCGCCGGTCATCTCCACCCCCCTCCGTTCAGCCGACTGGGCGCCGGCCATTGACGAAGCTGTCCAGCGCGCCCATGCCGGACTGGGGCGCAACGCGACTGGATTCTGGCTGGCCTGCCGACTGCGAGATCTAGGCGGCCGTGTGGAGGACGTCAAGGCCATTGCGTTTGACCGGCGTGTGCCGCCACACAACACCAAGGGGGAGCCTGAACCCTACACGGCCAGAGAATGGGCGGCGAGCGTGGACAGCGCGTTCACGCAGCCTGCATGGAACCCGCCCCCGAAGCCTGCGCCTGTGAGCGTGATGGAGAGGTTGACACGGCTGTGGCCAACCCTTGGCGATGGGGAGCGGGCCCTGGCAGTGGCATGCATTGTGGCAAGCCGGGGGGTGTCCGCGACGACACTGGCTGAGCTGTCCAGCCTTGGCGTGTCCGCCGATGCCGTAGCGCAGGCAGCGCGGACAGTTGCGGTCCAGCGGCAACTTGGCCTTTTCCCGCCTGGACTCACAGCGCTCGCCAACCGGCTCCTGCCAGCCTGGCAGGGAGTTGACGGCCGCACGACAATCGGTCACACTGAACCCCACCAAAGGGATTAGCTTGCTGAGCCTTTGGAAAACGCACCTCCCACGTGAGTGGGAGGATTTTTTTGTTATGCTGACCGTGCGTTTTCCAAATCTCAGGAGGTTAATATGAAAGACCTAGTGCGTCGGCCCTTTGGTTTTGCTTCTGCTGTTGCAGTGGAGGCTCTTACGTTCACCGTTCAAGGGAACGTGTCCCCTACGTCGGAGCTGGTCGTTCGCGATCAGTTGCAGCTGACGCGGGATGAGATTCGTCGGCAGTACGTCGCCCTGACCCAGACCGATGTGGTGTGGCAAGCCAATGTGATGGCCACCTACAAGGGTGTGCATGACACTTGGTGGAATGTCTGGTCGGCCACGCCGCCTTACTTGCTTTACCTCGCGTGCCTGAACTGGTATCAGCACGTGCAGGCCTGGCACACGGAAGCCCAGGCTGCTGCAGACAACCTCTGGAGGTTTGCAGCGCCGATTGCTTTGAAGCTCAGCGTGGAAGCTGCGCCGCAGTTCTCAGGGTGGTCGGAGGCCTTCAGCTTCATTGCGAGTAACAGCGTGGATATCATTCACCGCTGGAAGCCCGCCGGAGGAATTGCATTCCTGAAGTACTTCGAAGAGGCCAACCGCGCCGAACTGCCGAAGGGGGTTGCATTTCTCAGAGGACGTGGTCAACACCTTGACCAGCGTCTTCGCACCATTTGGGCTGCACGCGCTTCGCTGTTGGCATATGGAGTTGATCAGGCCATGATCACTCCAGATCTGATTCTCAGTGAGATCAGAAGCCAAGCCAAAGCACGTGGAGAGTCTGTGGCGAAGTTCTGGACGCTGGACAATGTTGCCGAACTGCTTGAAGCGCAGTACGAGCCGGTGTGGTCTTTGAACTACAGCGGTGAGGACGACAACAGGATGTACGGTGAAACCCTTCCTGCCAATGCAGACGTCGAGAATGATTTCGAGACGACCAGCATGCATCAGGAAGCCGGACGAGCTGCGCGCGCTTTGGCACGCGAAGGACTCTGGCCTTTGGCGATGTCTCTGCCTCTCAATGAACTGCTGCAGGCAGCGGAAGCAGGCACTCAGCCTCTTTCTGTGTTCTGCCAGCAATTCAACCTGAAGCAAGACGTTGCCCTTGAGATCGTCAGTCACATTGGCCACCTGCGCCTGTGGAGTGACATCTGAGAGACAGCGGCGCTGTCTGACCGTTCCGGTCACCTCATTTGACCAACACGTTGTGTTGCCAGATGAGGTTCTTTTTTTGGCGTGAACCTGCCTCCACCTAGGGTGAAGGTATGAAGAAAATCCTCCTCGGCCTCTGCCTGCTTTCGTCCGCCTCCCTCGCCGTTGCCATCCCTGCGACACCTGCACTGGGGAACAACATCACCAGCACGTTCAACGCGCTGGACCTTAAAGACCGGCCCCTGATGCTTCAGATCCACCAGGGGGAGACTTGGCAGCTTCAGATGCCCGATGCTGTCGCAAAGATCACGTCGGGTCGTGATGACCAGCTTGACGTACAGGTCGACAGCAACGTCATCTTCTTGAAGGCCATTACCAACTCTGGCTGGGGCAGCATGACGGTGCGACTGGCGAACGGTGACCTCATTCAGGTGGTCTACAGCCTGGCCAGCGCCAGTGGCCGCCAAATCCGCCGGGTAGTGGTTGAATATCCGGCTCCTACCGACACCTTGGAGGCGGACGGCGAGATCAGTACGCCGGCGGTGAGCACCAGCGCGGCCACGCCTACGCCGGAAGTGACTGGGCCGCAGACGGCTCCAGACTGGCTGCGCTTCGGTTTCCTGAACGGCACCCGTTCGGGCAATCAAGTCACCTTGGGCTACCGCATCACCAATGCAGGAACCGAAGCCCTGGTGTTCGACCCCAAAAATGTCCGCATGCAAGCGGGCTCGAAGCCCATGAAAGTCAATGTGACAGGCGAACAAAACACCGTCATCCGGATCAACGCCGGACAAACGGTGTACGGCCAGTTGACGATTGACACCACGGGCAGTGAAGTGGGCACGCCAGTGAGCTGGAGTTGGATCGGTGCCACCCTGAACACGGCACAGCAGTACGAAGTAGGTGGGCCCTTGACACTCGTGCTGGCCGGAACAGGCAATGACCGGTAAACATCTGATCCTGCTGGCGGCGGTCCTGAGTGGTGGGGCCGCCGCACAAGGCATCGTGTCACTGATCGACGCGCGCGTCCGGCCAAATGCCCAGGTGTACCGCAATAGGTCCCTGATCGAAGTCATAGACCTGGCGCAGCTGAAGACATGGCGCGACAACAAGTGCGCCCTGGGCAGCAAGGCCAGTTCAAGCTGTCCCACCTTCGAGTTCAGTGTGCCTTTCTTACTTGATCCGACCAATCCGTTGCGTTCCTCCCTCGACGTGAGCCGCGACGTGGCCGGTGCGCTTCAGTATGAATGGCAACGCTTTCAGGACAAGACTCGGTGGGCGGTGAGTGTCGATCTCAACCGCAGCGTCTCGGCGGCCACTGTCTTCCCCCTTCTGCCTTACGCGACTCGGCCCTTGGGGTGCACCCCCATCTTGAACAGCGCTGGGGAACTGGCTATCGCCGCAGCCAAGGTGCTGGCTGGCAATCCGGAAGACATCACCAAGAAACTGGCGACCTATCAGCTCAGCGTGCCCTCAGGCGTGACCCACAAAGACTTCAAGCTGCCAAGCGGCCTTAAGTTCGAGATGAAGGCTGATGGCGTCGAGCTGCCGAACTACGTTTACCCCCGCGTGCCCCGGAGCGAATACTGCGCGGGACGGGAAGCACCCGATCTGATTCCAGACTCGGCATATCCCCTGCCGGGCACCGTCTACATGCCAAGCTCATCGTTCTACGGCATCTCCGGCCCCAATTACCCCATGCCGGCATACTTTAACTGGGATGAGGTGCGCAGCCGCATTCGCAATACCTGCAACGAGGCCGTGAAACAGTACTACCGCGAATACCAGGAAAACGTTCTGAAGCTGTTGGCCACGAAAATGCCTGAGGCGATGCACTGGAACGGCTACACCAACTGGTCAGGCAACAAGAGCGGGATCATTTTTGCCCCGGTGGCTGGACTGATTCCCAACATCACCAAAGTAGCCAGTGTGGCTCAGAAAGCCCAACTTCCTCAGTTCGCCACCTACCTCACGGCCCAAACAGCAGCGTCGCAGCTGATCAGCAATCAGTCGCGTTCAGGCGGCAAGCTGGTGCAGCTGGAGGAACTCAAGCGGTGGCTGGAGGTGGGCTCCTTGGCCGACGCCTCTACCCAAGGAGCTGTCAATCTGTTTCAGACCTGGCAGCAACTTGAACCGATGCTCGACAAGCGGCCACAGACGTTTTTCGCTCATGCCCGCTACTGCACCTTACAGGGGTGCGTGAATGTGCCCGTGCCTATGCTGATGCCAGACACGGTGGTCACCCCTGCCGGCTGCACGGTCTCCCCTGCCAATGGCGGTCTCGGCACCATGACATTCGCCCTGCCCGCCGCGCACTTCGCCTGGGTTGCTGTCCCGGAAGGGATGCCTATTCCGGGGCTGGCAGGCAGCCCCACGCTGAGGGCACCGTGATTCGGTTCCCCCTCGGGGTCCTCCTGGTCGCCAGCATGTGGGCCGCGGTGGCCGGCGCACAGACCTCAACGAACGCGCGGCCACTGACCTCGGCTGAACGCGCCGCCGCCACACAGCTGTCCAAGCAGTACAACGCGCCGCCCCAGAAACTAGCCGTGCAGGCACCGCAACTGTACGCCAGCCTGAGCCGCGTCCAGGGCGAGGTTCTGGTGATCACATATCAGATGCCCCAGGCGCTGGCCGACGCCCTAGTCAAGGCGGCGCGCGGCGGCGCGCGGGTCACCGTCCTGACGGACCAGCGCGGCGCGCCGCTTCTCCTTCCCTTGAAGAAGGCAGGGATTGCGCTTTACAAGACGGCCTCACCTGTTGACCAGGGGGTAGTGGTGTACGGCTCCACCGTCCTGACTGGCACACTGGTCAATAAGGTTGAACGGCAAAGTGCGGCCTACACCTCGGCGACGACCGCAGAAACCTTTCGGGCCACCTGGCCGACCCTCCTCAAAATCAGTGTCAAGCTATAACCATGAAGACTGCGGCCTGGTTCTCCTTCCTCCTCCTGTGCGGCTGTGCCGGAACGCCTGAAGGCCAGACCGGCACGTGCAGGCAGAGTGGTGAGCACGCGGCCCGGCCCAGCGAAGATGACGCCGAATGCGCCATCACGACGTTTTTGACCACGATGTCGACGTGGACGATGGAAGATCTGAAGGCGGCCGTACCGAACGAAACTGAGCCTGGAAAATACGAGGTCATGCTGGCCACGCTCCAGGCTCCTGGTTACCGGGCCACACCCCAAAGGAACAGCGAAGACGGAACGGTCATCGTGGTACACCGCGCACAGGCGTGGCCCCTCCTGAACGCGAGTGGGCGAGCCGCAGCAGCAGCCCGCCTAGGACCAGGAGCCACACCGGAAGCCATCACACTGGAAAAGAACCGGTACGCCAAGGCTCAGATTGAAACTGGGCAAGTCGAGTCTCTCAGTTTCATTCTGGACCACATTCCTTTTTCTTGGGAGGGACAGCAGTGGGCAGTCAAGTCCGGACCAACGCTGATCGGGTCATTGACCCAGCCCTAATTCCCTACACCACCCATTACCGTGACCTGTCACGCCCACCGAGTCGCCCGGTGGGCGATGATCATGTAGCCCTTTTCCGTGAAATTGACCGCTGGTCGGCTGTCAGCATTCGAGATGTGGCGCAGGCCTTGGGGACAGCGGAGACCCGACTGCTGATTCAAGACCACTACCTCCTGCATGCTCCTACCTTGATCGGCGGCGTCGTCACGCTGGGTCCTGCGGCGCAGCGCCATATTCACCCCGAGCAGCGGCCTTGGGTACAGAGCACCACCGAAGCCATCAACCATGTATACGTCCGCGAAGGTGTGAAAGGGCTGCTGGCGCAGGGCCACGCTTACGACCAGGCGGCCGCCCACCACCGACATTGGATGGTGTCGCCAGAGGGGCAGTCACTGCTCGTTATGGGCAAGTGTGTCGGTGGCGGCTTCAGTCCGAGGGCGATCCGGACAGTCCTCACTCAACACCGATCCTACCTACTGTCGAAAGAGGCTCGCCTGCTGGTCCTGACGCCCCAGTTCGTGCGGCTGGGCAAGGTGGCGCAGGCCGAACCACATCTGGTCACACTGGCCCGGCTCTCGGTAGATGAGGTGGCGGCGCAAACGGCCGTCACCCTTGATCCGACCACCAGTTCAAGTGCAGCACCTGAACCCCATGGGCGCCCAGACGGTCCTGGAGGCGGCGGGCCCGCACGCCGCTGGTAACCCCCCAGACCAAACCAGCGTAGTCCCGAGAGAACTGCTCCAGCTTCTGCTCAATGACCCGCGCACGGTACGACCCGGCGTCGTATTCGATGGCCACCCGGTGCTCCCCCAGCAGATACACTGCATCGGGCTTGTTCGACCGGCCGAGGGCCGCCGCGCCAGACTGCCAGTCCTGAGGCGCGGCGGCCAGCTGAAGCCGAATCTCAGCTGTGCCAGCCAGGTGCCCCACCTGCTCTGCACTCAGCCGGCGCTCCATCGACGCTTCCAAGGTAACGAAAGGGACGACAGTCCTAGAACGCACACTGCGGTAGACGGGTTGCAAGGTCGCACTGAACTGGGTGAAGTCTTTTAGGGGCTGCAACTGCGAGGGGCTCAGGTCAAAGTGGCGCTCAAGCTGCGCGCCGCTCAGCACCCGGTCGGTGCGAAGAGCGGCGCGCAGGCGGGCCAATTTGGTGAGCAGGGGGTTACCGGCCCCCATCAAAGCCTACGAACAAGATGTTCAGGGGTGCGCCGCGGTCGATGTGACCCAGAGTGACCACTGACGCCGTGCTTTCCGGCAACTTGAAACTATTGACAGCGCCGCCCAGCAGGGTCATCCAAAACGGGGGGGCTGTTTTACTCACGGTGGTCTGGCCGTTGGCGATCACCGTCGTCCCCGCCTGCAACTGAGCGTTGGCAGCCTGCTGAACTCCGGTCAAAGTCCCACGGACCGCGTCAATGGCCGCCGAGGGAGCAGATGCACGGTAGGACGGCGTCAGGCCGATGGTGCCGTCTGCCGAGACTCCAGTCGCTCGGATCCGAAGGGCCTGCCCGGTAGGGAGGGCCAGTTCGGTGAAGGTCATCTGCACCCGTTTGGTGGCGTCCAGGGTCGCCGTACCTTTCCACACAAAATTGCCCTGCGCGGCTGGGGTGGTCACGAAAAACTCGACCGTTCCGCCTTCAATCAGATCCAAGGCCACCACCATGCGCGCAGGAATCAGTTGGCCCATTTGAAACGGCGCCTCTACGCTTGGTCCAGCCGACGGCTGGGTTCCTGCAGCACTGACCTCCACTGGCGCTGCCTCCCGCGCAGGTGCAGCGGGGGCGGCGCTGAACAGAACCCGGGTGCCGCCCCGTGCCGTGACATTCGGCGCTTCCGGAGTCGAACCGTTCGCCTGCTGCTGAACTTGCCGCGCCTCTGATGGGGCAGCGGTACCCGACTGACCGAGAGATTTGAAGCCAGCACTGGCCTTCGGATCATAGATGACCTTCAAGGCTGTTCCTGTGGCCGGGCGTACCCCGGTCGCACTCGGGGCTGGGGTATTACTTGCCGGAGCTGATGCTTGAGTGGACGGTTCAGCAGCGCCGGCATTCGACGAATCAGCCGACTGCCCTGCGCCACTTGACCAGACGGACATCCGTCCAGTCTTCTGAACCGCTGGTGACGCCGAGGCCGCGTAAACGACGTTGATGCTGGGCTTTGCAGGCGCTGCCACCGCTTCACGGCCTGGCTGAGTGGTCGGCACGGCTGTTGACGGCGCCGCAACTGTGGCAGTGGACGGCTCGGCCACGTGAACGGGTACGCCGGAAGCAGCTGTCTGCCCGTAGATATCGTCCCAGTTCACGGCGGTCTGTGGTGGTGTCGATGTAGAGGACGGAGGGGTCGCCGCCGTTACGGTGACCGGCGCGACCGGATCAGGCATCCGGGCACTTGAAACGTCGTTGTAGCTGCTGTCTGGCACCGCAGCGCTGCTGGGGGGGGGCGTGTAAACGGAAGTGGGCGGGGGCGCATAGGCCGTCGAAGCAGCAGGAGGGGTGTAAGACGAGCTGGAATCATCGTAGGCCGGTGAGGAATAGGACGGTGTGTTCAAGTCAGATGCTGTAGGTGCCACAGCGGACGCCGTAGGCGCGGTGCCCTGCCCCTGTGGAGGTGGCTGGAGTGGACTGGTGGTCTGCGAAGGATACTGCGGTAGTCCAGAGGGTGCTGTCGCGGTCTGACCTGATTCTCCTGAGGGCGTCTCTGCGGTCTGGGGCATAGGTTTCGCGGCGGTCTTTGAAGCCGACTTGGGCAGAAACATCAAGGCACCCAGCCCAAGAATGGCCACGCCCGCGGCGGCTGCCCCGACCATTCGCATATCGACGACTGGCGCGCCATTCGTGGTTTTGCGGGAAAACCGTCTGGTGACACGCTCAATGAAATTCTCCCGGCCCTGAAGCGCGGCCGCCTGTTCCTGAAGCAGCACGGACGAGTGAAGTTCGGCATCGTCTACCCGGGCCAGGGAGGCCTGGATAGCCAGCTGAGGATCACGGCCTTTGAGGGCTTCGATAACCGTTGCGAAGTCCGGGCTGTTGGGATCTTCAGGAAGCTCGAGCCCGTGAGCGGCAATCTGAGGCCGGAGCGTGTTGATCTGCTCCTGGTCGTAAACGAAATGCGGCTGCGTGTCTTCTGTCATACCGGCAGCCTAGGTGCGGCCAAGTTCTGCCCACCGCTCACCCTTCTTCGGCAATAGAGCGGGAGGGTGACGCGGCGGGAACCTGAATCCTCCTACGGTCAGGGAGTTCGCCTCGGGCGCGAACGTGGAGGAAATATGTACGCACACATGGTTCGCAGTCGCTTCACCCAGTTCAGCCAGAAGTTGGGCGTCTCTCCCCTTACCCTCGTCATCTGGCTGGGCATTTTGTCTATCTTGTTGATGGTGTGTGTTGCTGGAGCAAGCAACACTGGGGGGCCCACCAACCCTTTCGACAGCACCTTTGAGTCACAGGGCAAGATCGGCTGTGGCTGGGTCGCGTCTTTCGTCAGCTCAATTCTGGTGCGGATCATCTTCTTCGGGATGGCGATCATCGGCTTCGTGATGGGTCTAGCCCGCATGCGCAACGGCTGGGCCACCTGCGCGGTGGGCATCGTGGGGGGCATTTTGTCACTGCAGGCTATTCCGCTGGGCAAGAACCTCGGCATCGTGCCCCCCCAGTGCGGGCTGTAATTCACCGTAAGTAGAGGGCGTTATGGAATATGACCGGATCTACCGCTTTGATCAGGAGCCCGAATGGCGGTTTGGCATTACCTGGCCCAAACTTGGAAAATCCGCTGGCGTCGGCACGGTGGTCTTCCTGCTGATTGGCGGCGTGGTCCAGGGCATTCCACTGCTGGCTATCCTCCTGGGGGTGGTCGTGGCGACCTATCTCGCCATTGCCACGTATGAGCGGGCCGTGCCCAAACGTTACATCCAGAACCTCTACTACTACATGACGACGCCGATGGTTTTCTCGGTCACCAACGACAGTCATCCCCTGCCACTCGCGGTGCCCAGGCACCTGGCCTCACCTCAGCGCCCCAAGGCGTTGCACCCCGCCCAGCCTTAAGTCCAACAGTGCAGCCGACCCGTTACCAGCAACGGGTCGGCTTTGTTCTTGGGGCCAACCAGAAAGCTCCTACGGTAAATCCATGTCTCTAATTGCGATGCTCCGAAGTCGGCTCGTGCCCCATCGCCCGTCCAGCTGGACTGAGAAGTCCGTCATGCTGGGCATTCATAAGAACGTGCACTTTGCCCGGAACGGTACATCCGAGATTGGCTTTGAGGTGTTCCTGCCGCCATCACTCTTGGTGGACGGTGTTCGGCGTGACGCCATCAAACACACCCTCAACGTGCTGCTCAGCCGGGCGCTCCCCGTAGGTGCACGGGGACGGTTCATTGTGGACAACGCCGATCTGGAGGAGTGGGAACTGAGGCGCTGCACCTTGGCCGTCCCCCAAGACGCCAGCGTCCTGAGCGAAGTGATCGAGGCCGACAATGCGAGCCTTACCCGCGCCCGAAAGGCCGGAGAGCTCAAGGTGCTGCGCTACTACCTTCTGGTCAAGCTCGACCGCAAGATTCCCAAGGGGCGGAGTTTATCGGAACGGGAACGAGACCTGATGACGGACTACGCCAATGCCTTTGCCAATCGTCTGGGCACGGCCTTGGACGCGGCCGGCTGGAGCCCTCTGCGCATGCAGTCCCAAGACATCGCCGACCTCATCTACAAGTACCGCAACCGGCAATTCGGGCGCATGGCAAAGCCGTTCCGGAGTGTGGTCCCCACGGGCGCCCTGGGTGCCCGCGAACTCCAAGGAAATCCCAATCATGACCTGCCGTCGCCCCGACGCCAGATGTCTGAATCTTCGGTCGACAAATCCAATCCCGGATTTCTCGTCGTCGGCAGCCACCTGGTCAATGTGGTCAGTTGGACGGAAATCGAGGACGGTGGCACCCAGAGCGGGATGCTGGAGCACCTGCTGACAGTCATGCGTGAAGTGGATTTCTTCCTCATGATCGACTTCGTGATGGTGAACCCCACCACCAAGAAAGCAGCACTGTCTTACAAGGCAGAAGGCGCCAAAAACAGCATTGAAGATGGCGGCGGATCGGCCAATCAAGCCATCAACGACGAGATGCAGGAAGCGCTCTACAACCTTACGCGTGGTCACGACAAGATGGTGCTGTTTGGCGTGGCTATGGTGATTTACGCCAAGACCATTGAGCAGCTTCACGACAGCACCCGGCGGGCGCGAACTGAAATGGGTCAGGTGGGCGGTGCCATTGCCCGCATTGGCAACGTGGAAAACATCAAACAGTACGAACTTCTGGAGCCATTCAACGGCCAGAACAACCAGTATCTGTTTGACGGACGCACCCTGAACGTCGCAGCGCTGATCCCGCAGGTTGGGTCCTGGATCGGCACAGAAGACCCCCTGGTGGTCTTTCGCAATCGTCAGGGCGGCTTGACTCCAATCAATCAAGCCGTGGGCACGAACAACTCGGGCACGTTCATCCTCGGGGGCGCAGGCAGCGGCAAATCCAACCTCAACATGACGATGCTGCTCAATGTTTGTGCACTCAAGGGCCGAGTCTATATTCTCGACCTCAAAGAGGATTACAAGACGCTGGTACAGGCCGTTGAAGGCGAAGTAATCACCATTCGACCTGGGGCCAAGCTCCCCAACGGCGATCATGTCCGCATCAACATGTTCGACTTGCCTGTTGGCGAGGTGCGGCCGTCATCCGATAAACGCAACCTGCTGATGGGCATGTTCAAAGCCATGCTGATGTCCAGTGGAGGCCTGGGACCTCTGGACTACACCATCCTCACCAGCGCCATTGAATCAGCGTATGCACTGGCCGTGGGCAGCATTCCAGGGATGGAAGAACTGACGGAGTATTACAAGCCTTTTTACCTCTCAGACTTCGTGCGCATCATGCGGAACCTGCCCACTGTGGCCGGCGTCGCACCCGACGACACCATGCAGCAGGCCATCAAAACGCTGGCCGCTCGCCTGGGGGCCTTCACCGGCAATTCGCCTCTGGGCCCTTTCATGGACGGACCGACGACCGTTCGCGTTCAGGCCGACGTCACCTGCTTTGACATCTCGGCCATGCGCGAGGAGTCCGCACGGGAACTCCGGCGAATCGGCATGATTCTGCTGGTTGACCTGATCTGGCGCAGCGGTCTAGAGAGCCCAGGGGTCATCAAGTACCCCGTCTTCGAAGAGCTGGGGGCCATGGCCGAGATCGAAGAGGCCGCCACTTTCGTGGCAAACATGTTCAAAGTCGGCCGTTCGGCTGGCTTCTGGCCAGTTGCCATAACGCAGGAAATCGGCGACCTGATGAAAGTCAAAGGCATCATCAACAACAGTGCCCTGCGCCTGATCGGCAACGTGTCTGAGGAAGAGGCCGAAGAAATTGTCAAGGCCTTGAAACTGAGCCCGGCGACACACGATGCAATCAACAGCCTGGGCGGCGGCCGCGACTTCCGAGAATACGTGGCGCTTCTGGAGTTGAGCAGCGGCGTTCTGGTGGGCGACGTGATTCAGAACCATTTGCACCCTTTCAAATACTGGCTGACAACCACCAAACAGGAAGACACCACCCGGCTGGCCGCGTACGCAGAGCGGCTCGGCGGCAACCGAGTGGCTGCGGCCAAAGCGCTGGCCGGCATCGTGGCCGCCTAAGGAGAAACCCTATGAAAACGACCCGGCTGTTTATGTTGACCGCTGCTCTGCTGGGCAGCTCCGTGCAGGCGACAGGGATTACCCCACCCACACAGATCAGCAACGCCTACGACTTTTACAAGCGGAACAAGGCCTGGCTGACCTCGCTCACTGACCTACAGTCCATCAGCGACCGCATCTTCAACGAAGACAACATGAAAAATATCGCTGGCGTGATGCTCCAGCGCCTGGCCGATCAGGGCTTCAATACCTTGGGCATCAATCCAGATGGCTTTTTAAATGACATGCAGGCCCAGATTGACGCCATCAAGGCAGAAATCAATAAGGGGCAAGCATACATCGCTTCCGGCGCGTTCATGAAACCGGGCACCAAGGATGTCGACACGTCCATCGCCTTCAACCCTACGTTGCAACAGATGAAGCGCGACAGCGCCGTGCAGCGTCTCCAGGCCGATGAACAGACCAAAGTCCAGCTTCAAAACACGGCTGACAGCGCCAAAACTGTGGAAGAGACCCTTAAAACCTCCGAAACACTTCAAGACCGTGCCAAGGACGTGGCCAGTCAATCGCTTGAGCTGGGCAACACCCTGAACGGGGTCGACAGCACCCGTGACGGCGTCCAGGTGCTGGGCCAGATCATCCTGGAAGACATGAACAATCGCGCCATGAGCGACGCGGCCCTGGCCGCTCAATTCGCCCAGCTGGCCCGCAGCATGGACATCACGAACCAGACCATGGGCGCCGTGGTCAGCGACATCATCGCCAAGAAAAAAGGTGAGGCTCAGGCCCGGCAGCAGATCGTCGAGGAGCAGGTAGCGCAGTCGGTGGCCCGCGCTGACCAGACGGCCCAGACCATCGAGTCCACCGGGGTCACCATCAGCAATCTGACAGCGCCTACGACACCAAGTTCCACCTCTGTTGGTGACCTTCTGCGGGGCAACTGATGTCCCGCAGGACAGCGGCGATCCTGGGCCTGCTGCTGGCCATGTGGGCAGGTCAGGCCCATGCAGTCAATGCCACGCCCGGCCTCTCTCTGGATCTCAGTGACTACATTCAGAATCCGGGCGACTGGCTCAGATTGATTGCAGCAGACATCGGGAAATATCACATCTACGGCTCCCTGGCCCTGTTTGGCCAGTACCTAATCGGCGGCTTGGGCCTATACACGATCTTCTTCAAAGGCATCCTGCGCAGCAACTGGGGTGTTGTGGGCATGACCATGATTCGGACCCTGATCGTGCTCGCCCTCATGAGCAGTACCCGCGCTGGCAATGGCCCCGTATGGGCCGCCATCGATCTGTCTTCAAGCGGTTGGGTGGCGATCTACGACAAGGCCTCAGGCCTCGCAAACCCTCTCATTAAAAATGCGATTGAACCTGGAACAGCTGCCATGGCGGAGGCGGCCCACAAGTACCTGATGGCCGCCGGTGCCGCATCTGGTATTGCGGAAGTCATCACCACCGCCCAGTGGCACAATCCCGGCAACCCCCTCGACGACGCGACGGTGCAGAGCCTCGTCACAGCCGAAATGCAGGCCCGCAAAACCTCTCCGGTGGATCAGGCCAGTTGGATCGTGCAACTGGGCTATCTGCTGATTCTGGGCTTCTTCTCCCTTTACGTGGCGATCATCATGGGGTCGGCGCTGACCCTGGTGCTGACCGGGTTCACGCTGGTGCTGGCCGTGGTGGCCTGGGGCATCAGCGACGGCAAGATGCTGAAGTGGACCCTGATGGCCGTACTTGGAACGTGGCTGACCGCCCTCCTGACGCCCTTTGTCATGGTCTTGGCCGCCAAAACGACGGTGCAATTCCCCCAACACGTGCTGACACGTCAGGTCGAAAACCACACGGCGCAGTTGGAAGCTCTGGCCTACCAGTACCGCGACGCCATGGTGCAGTGCATGTCGAATGTCACAGGCACCGGCAACGAGCTGGGGGTTCCGAAATGGCTGGGCGGTGACTACACCTGTAGCGGCATCAAGGCTTTCTTCCTGCAGATCAATTCCGGGTTGCAGAGCTTCTTCAATATGATTCGGGGCTTCATCATCTTCGTGATTTCCCTGATCATCGGCCAGGCGATGGGCGCCATGTTCTTGCGGCGTGTACCGGCGTATTTCGCCACGGCACTCAGTACGGGCATCGACTCAGCGGTCTCCGGCATTCAGGCCGTTGGGGCCGCTGCGGTGGCCCGCGCCATCGGCGGTCCAGCATCGGCAGCGTCCAGACCCGCAATGGCCCTGGCAGCGTCTGGCGGCCGCGGGCTGGTGGGCGCGGCGACTGCGGGCGAGCGCGCCGCGACCGCAGCAGGCGCGGCAGGCCGTAAAGCTTACGGCACTGCCCGTCTGGCCAACGCCATGAGCAACTCGGTGGACAATGCGCCGGGCCGCACGGCCGCTGGCTCCTACTCTGACGCGGCGGCGCGCCTCCACCCCAGCAACGGCCGCCAGACTGGCCCAAAGGCCGCCTACACGGGCAACCAGGGCACGCACGGCGATACCAGGGGCACCACTGCCGCTGTCGGCGCCAAAGCAGGGCAAACCGGCCGGAAGAAATAACCCCAGCGCAGAGAGGCGGGTGGCCTGTAACCAGGGCCCGCCTCCTTGCTTTGAAAGGAGAGGGAGATGCTACAAAAGCGCCACAACGTCGAGAACGTGCTGCTCAAAAACCTGCCAGCGTGGCTGGTCGCCTGCATGATTGCCTGCGTGCTGCTGTTTCTCGGCGGCTTGATCTACAGCTGCGCAGAACTGGTCCGCGCCATGGCAGAAATCGGGAAACAATTGGTGGAGCTGGGCTGGGGACGCACCTACAATGTCACCCACCCCCTCCTGGTATTTGGCGCTTGCCTGGGCGACGGCACCTGCGCGCCGGGCGCCAATAAAGCCCTTGAACGGGCCATTCCCTATGTCCCTTTTCTCGCCAGCGTCATGCCTCTGGCCCTGGCGGCTGGCCTCTTCGGACGTTACGCCACCAACCCCAACGTGAAGATGCCCGGACAGCAGCGCTGGGCCGTGGCCGAAGACGCCAAGATCAAGCTCTACACCGAGGGGGATCAGGAGCGCCCGGAAAACCGGCGCAGTGGCTACATGGGCTATTTCATGGCGCCTGCAGGCCCCGAAAAATTTGACCTTTCCAAGCTGAAAATGATGATGCCGCCGGTTGAAGACCGGTGCACCAACACCATCATCATTTCGGGGGTTGGCGGCGGGAAGACTTCAGGCCTGTTTATTCCTCAGCTGATGACAGACGCGATCCAGGGCAACAGCGTCATCCTGTTCGACCTGAAATACCCGAACAAGCGCGGTTTCTACAACATGATCGCGTTCTGGCACCGGCTGGGGCGCAATATTCAGCTGTTCACCCCATTCAGCGAAGACACGCTCCATATGCCCCTCCTAGACGCGGTGGTGGACCGGAAAACAGCGCTGGAAGTGGCCGAGAGTCTGATCACACCGCCAGAGCACCAAAACGAGGTTGGGGCGCACTACAAGAACGTGGCGCGCGACACGCTGGCGTCCATCATGCTTGCGGTGGCCAATCACCCTGTGCCGTCCAAACGGACCTTCCGCGAAGTGCTGCGCGTGGCCCAGTCCACCAAAACCGAGCTCGAGCACTGGTACAAGCAAGAGAGCGCCAACAACCCAGAAATCAAAGAGGCCATGAAGGGGCTGTTTGACCGGAGTGCGGCTGCCAACGCGGACATGCTCCGCAGTCTGGTGGCTGACTTGAAAATCTTCTTTGACCCCATCTTGGAACGGGCCACCACAAGCAGCGCAGGACGAAATCTCAACCTGCATCAGGTGTTCCGGGAACCCACGCTTCTGTATATCGGGATCGAGCAGGAGCACATTGAAAACGGGTCCGGCGAGGCCCTGATCAAGTTGATCAAGCGCCTGATTGACCGCATAGGGCAGCAGGAGGCGGCGCGGGTGGGCGGCGTACTCCCTATCCATGTCGAATACCTCTTCGACGAGTTTGCATCGTTCGGAAAGATTGGCAACATGCTCCGTTCGACCGGCACAAACCGTGAGCGCAACATCGGTATGACCTTGGGGGTACAGAACAGCAGCCAGGGCCGCCTGGTCTATGGGGAACTCTTGTATGCCGCCATGACCGACAACGTCATGGGCCACACCATCCTGCTTCCCTACGGCATCACCGGGAAAGACGCCATTTACTGGTCGGAGCTTCTAGGGACCACCACCCGCGTAGTCCCGACGGAAGGCGTGACCCGTGACGCCCTGATGCCCAACCCGTTCAACGCCCGGCGGACCCAGGGGGTCAAAGTCGAGAAGCAGGCGTTTTTGCCGCCAGAAGAGTTCGCCACATACACCAAAAACGAGGGCGTTCTGATCATGATGGGGTGCCCGCCAGTCCGCATTAAATTGCCGCGTTACGACGCATTGGAGGTGGTCAAAGGCGGGCGCTGGGGCCGCAAGTCCGTGCCCAACCGCATCGCGCAGGTGTACCGCAACGTGATGGGAGACACTGCACCAGGCGTCCTCACCGATCAGCTTCTGGCCGACCCGACCTTCCGGCTCAAAGGGCGCGCCATGACATCAGAAACGCTACCCGATACACCAGAGGCCATGCTGCACGCCTGGGCCGATGCCGCCTTGGAGCAAGGGGCCAAGGTGCGTCTGGTTCGCGCGTCCACACCCCATAAGGTGTACATAGAAATCGCCTCATTCTCCAGCCCTTTAGCCGAAGACCAAGTGACTTTCCTAGTCGATCAGAGCAAATGGCTGGCTCGGGGGGCTGCAGGCACAGAGTTGCGTATTACAGACACTGGTCAGGCCCTCCTGGGCGAAGCAAAGATGCAGCGGTTCTTGGATTCGGAAGTCGTGGGCCCGATTGTCCGCTGGATGCGCCAGCGGGCTCAGAATATTGAGCACCACCCTGTTCGTGAATCACTTCCAGATGATCAGCGGCAAGAGGCTATGGCCTACTACGAATTTGAAACTCTGGCCATGCCGTCGACCGATCTGCGCGAGCTCTTGGGCGTAGTGCCTGAATTACCCACCCGCAGGGTAGGAACCCGGAACCTTGTGGTGGTACCCCTGAACGATCCTGCGCGCCTGCGAGAAGCCGTGGAAAAAGCCCGAGAGAAGGCGGCGCAACAGAATGCCGGCGAAGCCACCGGATGGGGCAAAACCCGCGAAGTAGCGGCAGCACAACTGCCTCTGCCCAAGCACCGCGTCCTCAACATCAGCAAGGGCAGTGGCAAGAGTCCGAAGGGGAGCAAGCCCAAAAGCAGGGGCGCTACTCTTCTGCAAGAAGCCGCGCACCGTCAGCAGCAGGAGGCCGACGATATCGCCCTGACGGCCGCGCTAGACCAGGCTGCGCCCGTTCCGCCACCAGTCAGCAAGAAGCGGAACAACACTCCTGCAGCACCCTTGACCCTGTTTCTGCCGCTGCCTCAGCTTCAAGCTGAAACACAACCCTTGGTGCCTGAAGCGCCAGCCACTGCGCCGCAAGCCCCTGTCTCCATTCAATCTCTGGAAACCTCCGAAGAGGCAGGAACCGTCAAACGCAGAAGGTCAGGGCCTGCGCCGAAAGGCGACAAACCGAAAGCAGCCAGAAGTCAAAAAAAGGCCTCGAAACCCGCCGACCAAACCACATCTCCCCTACTGTCCAACGAGGGGCCGAGCAGTGAGGCAGTCACCCCTGACCAGGAAGCGGCCGACGCCTTCGATGTGTTCAAAACCCACCGCCTGAGGAGTGAAGAATGAAGCGATTTGGTGTTGTCCTGACCTTGCTGCTGAGTCCTACCGCCAGCGCCCAAACCTCTATGCAGGTTCCCGTTTTGCAGGCTGCCACATTAATTGAACGGGCGCAAAATTCCCTGCTGATCTACGCCCCGACGATGCAGAACAGCGATGTCACTTCGGCATACCGGAAAGCCTTGGTGCGCCAAGTGGCGACCGTCATCATTACGACCCCACAAGCCGTCCAGAAGGGTGGACGGAATGAGCGGGTGGTGCAGGTGGCCTTTGCCGGGTACGACACCCAGGTGGCAAAGTTGTACGCACCTAAGATCACCAATGCAGCTGAGAGTGTGCCCTTTGTCGTAGTGGACGAAGCCTTCGCTCTTGTTGGCACGAACCTGACACAGGTTCCCCTTCCAGGCGACCCGGTCAGCGTCAGCCTGGTTCGTGATCCCAAGGTGGTGGCTTCGCTGGCTCAGTGGGTCAAGAGCAACGCGCGGGCCAACCCGCCTGTAGACCTCCAGCAGTGGCTGGCGCAGCGCTTGAAACGCCCATGAAGGCGCCTGGGCGGAACCAGGAACCGCCTACGGTGAAAGCGAGGTGATGCAATGAAACGAAGATTTTATCTGGCAGACGTCTTCTGCGCCCTATGCGTGGTCCTTGCCTTTCTGGCCGCTTTTTCAGGTGGAGCGCTGGGGGTCCTGATCGGGATGGTGGTGCTGGGCACAGGATTGGGTCTAAGTGTCGCTCACCGCATCTTGGTCGGGGTGCGGCTCCTGAATATGCCGGCACCGCATATGTCGGCTTTGTCTGGAGACCCCTCCTTGCGTACAGCACGCTCACCCCGAACTGTGCTGACCTCGGATGACCACGGGTAAGGTTCCCGTACGCCTGAGCAGGGCACTGGTCGCGCTCCTGACCAGTGCCCTGTGCGCGTCTGCGTCGGCCTGTGGTGTGGTTCCAGAAACGCTGCACCGCATGACCGTTTTCCAGGCCAGGGCCTTTGGCCTGGATCCGGATTTACTGGTCAGCCTGATCTGGGTCGAGAGCCAGTACTGCGCCCGCGCAGTGAGCGAAGACGGCGCACTCGGGTTAGGCCAGCTGATGCCCGCGACCGCCCAGGAAATGGGGGTGCAGGAGCCCTTCGACCCCAATCAGAATCTCTACGGCGCCGCGCGCTATCTCCGCCTCCAGTGGGACACCTTTCACGACTGGAATTTGGCCCTCGCTGCCTACAACGCAGGACCTGGCCGCGTTCGTCAAGCTGGTGGAGTTCCACCCATTCCCGAAACTCAGACCTACGTCGCCAAGGTGCTAGGCACCTACACCGCACTCAAACGAACCCCACTGCGGTTCTGATTTACCGAGGCCATTTATGACAGTGCTTGACCTGACCACACCGCGCGAATATCAGATGATTCTCGACGCCTTGCCTGATGAACTTAAGCCCTACCTTCAGGGCCGAATGCACTTGGTGGATGACATAGCGCTTGATGTGGGACAACACTTTGCCGTCCTGATGGACGACTTGAGCGTGACCTTTGACCGGGTGATTACGGCACCAGATATCGAGCTGGTGCTGAACAACGTGGGGCGCCCAAGAGCCGATGGACGGCAGGGGATCGGTGGTACCCTGCACCGGTTCAGTGCGGCTACCAACGCAGGGGGCGAGTACACCTCTATTTCCATCCGTGTAGGCCGGTATCTCATGGGTATGCTGGAGCCGCTGCGGCCTGTCATCAGGCAGGCCAGAGGTGTAGCTATTGTCGGTGAGCCGTTCAAGGGTAAGACGGCCACCCTCCGTGACCTGATGCGTCTGCGAGCTGAACTTCAAGGCAAGCGGCTTTCTGTGGTGGATACCAGCGACGAATTGCTGGGGCCAGATGTCAAACCTCACCCCTGCGTGGGCGCTGCTAAGCGGGTGTCAGTCGGTGACCCGGCGCGGCAGAAATCCATGATCGCTTACGCGCTCCAAAACAACAGCCCACGGGAATTGTTGACGGATGAGATCGGGCCTCGCGACGATGTGCCACTGGTGGTGGAATATGCGAACAAAGGCGTGTTCATGAATGCAACTCTCCACGCCCGGGACGCTGGCCAGGCGTTCGCTAACCTCACCTACCGTCCTCTCTGGGGCCTTGATGCCCAGCGGCAACAAACTGGTCTGCCCATTTTCAGCATGATCATTGAAGTGGTGGACAAAGGGGTCTACAACGTCATTGAAAACGTGCCAAAAGCGGTCACATCATGGCTGGAAGGGGAACCCATTGAGCACTACTGTGTCGACACGCGTACGCCTCAAATTACCCCCAGATCGGCCTAATCTTGCCAGCCACAGAGCCGCCCGTCCTGGGCGGTTTTGTCATGGTTTGAGAGACCAGCATTCAGCGGAATAGCGCAGCACGTTGCGTGATTTAAGCGAAGTGTTCGCACAGCAACCCGACTCATCTCTATCTCATTTTAAGCGAATGCGGCTAGAGGCGGGGATGCGAGGCCAGAATGCGAGTTTTACATTTAAGCGCTAATCCTAGAACTCAAGAGATACATGGACTGCACCGACACCGCGCCTGTGCATGCCCTCTTCACTCCACTTTCCATTTCACTTCGCCAATCAGTTGACTTTATAAAGCTTTATCTCTCATGGCTTGCTCATCGCCAGACGATCCTGAGCGCTCGACCATTGGGAAGAACCACGTCCAACGTACTGTCAGGCCATGAAGATTGACGGCAAAGACTATGTGCGGCTGAGTGAAGTGCTGCAACCAGTGAAGAGTGACGCTGGACGGGTCAAGCGCCTGCTCTCGGCCTACGACGAGGCATACCGGAGCAAGGTGTTCGAAGCAGTGTATCTGCGGGACGCACTGCCCAGCGCACAGGGCGGGCGCCGTGACGAGCTGATTGAAGTGACGCCTGGCTTCACCCTGTGGCGCAGCAGGGCCGTCGCCGTGGTCAACGACGAGGGGCCGCATTCAGAGTTGGCCGCTTCTGTCGATGAGTTGACATCCGGCGCGGTCAGATTCGAGCAACTGTGTAAGGCAAGGCGGGCTGGTGGTCACGCTGCCCGCACCACTGGAAGGTCCCCCCGAAGCCGAAAATCGAAAGGGGAGCCTAGCGCTCCGGAAGTGTAAGCAGCGCGCCGGCCTCACCAGAGGTCGGCGCCCTCCATTCAGGGTCGCGCGCTCCGCGCGCGGAGTAGGACTATGCGGAAACAGTTCGAAGTGCAGTACGCCACAGGACGCTCCATCACAGTTCATGACCCCCTGGCCCTGGCAGGCGCGGTGTTTCGGCAAGCGCCCGAGCGGGTGCTGGTGTACTGCGGCTCCACTGGCGAGGTGCTGGAAGAATTGGACGGTCGCCTGCGCTGTGTGTGGTCGGCGCAGCAAGCCCCTGCCCTTGAAGTTGTAGCCAGTCTCTTGAACGGCGTGGCCCTCTTGTCGCCCAGCGCCGACGTTCAGCTGACTTGGGCCGAAGGGGTCACGCTGCTCATGCTGCTCTCGGTCCCAGACAGCGGCCGCCGCGACCGCTTGGCCCAGGGCACGCTGGAAGTGGCGACCAGCGACCAATGTGTCACCCTCACGCTCCACGGCGGCCGCGACACCCTCTTCCTCAGCGCACCTGAAGTGCGGGCGATAACGCGCGCGCTCCGCACCGTCCTTCAGGACTCGGCGACTGGCGCAGCGCTGCTTCAGTCCGCACAGACCCCCCTGGGCTCCTGGGAATACAAGTTGCCCTCGCCCTTTGCCCGGCGCAGTGCGCCGGCGAACAGCTCGGTCGGCGCCGGGCACTACGTGCGGCCGGAACGCAACCGTGGCCGGGTCGGGCGGCGGTGAAGCCAGCAGAGGTCGGACGCGTACCGCGTCCAAGGGCGGAGAGAGGGTGGGCAGCAGCTCACCCCAGGAGGTCATCATGGTGGGACTGAATCGAGTGACATTGGCCGGGCGGTTGACACAGGACGTTGAGATTCACGAGACCCCAGGCGGCCTGACGATCTTGCGGGGCACCATTCACGGGCAGGAGGATCTCTTCACGGAGGCCGGGCCGCGCACCGTGGAGTGGTACCACCGGTTCGAGTTGGCCGGTGGCGCCGCCAAATACGCGGCTCAACGCGCCTGCGGTGCGGGGACAGCCGTGATGCTGGACGGCATGCTCGACTATCAGGAGTGGCCGACGGCAGAGGGCATCCGGCGGGCGCTCCGGGTCAAGGGCCTTCAGCTCTCGGTCCTAGACGTCACGCCGGACGGCCCGTTCGGTATGAACCAGGTCATGGTGGCCGGTCACCTGGGCCGCAACGCGCAGATGCGGGGGCAGGGTGAGCCGGTGACGGAACTCCGACTCGGCGTGTCTGACCGGTTCACCAACAGGCAGGGGCAGGCCCAGTCGCAGACGCACTGGGTCAATGTCACCTTGTGGCGGCAACTGGCCCGCCGCTTCCAGCACCTGCAGAAGGGAGCAGGCGTGGTCGTCACCGGCAAGCTGGTCAACGCCAGTTGGGAGGGAAGTAGCGGTCAGCGTCAGACCGAAACCAAGGTGGAGGCGCAGCGGGTGATGCCCCTGGCGGCCAACCGACAAAACGCCGTGGCCTCGAGCGAAGGCAACCTCGCTCGCGTGTCGTGAAGCGGCGCTGGACAATGACACCAGGGGCAGCGCTCCACCAGGTGTCTTCAGGACTGGAGGTCACGTGACGACAGCGAAAGTGTTCCACTCCGAGCAGCCCGGAGCCGTATGGCCCGCAGGGTTCCGGCAGGTGGCAGAAATTGAGGCGTGTCTCGATGCTGACATGGCATTTCGCCTGACGCAGCACGGCGCACTTGGCCTGCGCCATTGGGCAGAGCAGCCTGGGGTGCACTGCCTGGTCTCTAAGGAACAGGTGCGCAGCACCCGCACTGGCGATGTGGTGGTGCTGGGTGACCAGGCCCTGCAGTGTCTCAGCTTCACGGAAGGCTGGGCAGTTCTGGGCTGAGAGCGCGTCAAGGGGTCCTCCGCGCAGAAAGTCGCGCACAAGGTGCGCTTCAGGTGGGCATGATTCACGACGAGCCCGAGCAGGTTATCGCTGCCTTTCGCGGCACGGACTTTCGCCTCACGCATTCCAACCCCAACTTCCACGAAACGCATTACCGCATCGTCGGCCGCCCCAACACCATGGTGGCGGCCGTCGACGTGCGGTTCAACACACTGGCCGAAGTGCGTGACCTGGTATGGGAGAGTCCGGCACACGCCCTCATGCCGGGTGTCCTGCACTACGCCACCCAGCACCGGGTGTTCAACGGCGGTGTGCTAGGGGGATACGCCGCCGTGCAGACCTACTTCCGGCGCAAATGGTGGGGCATCCGCCGCCTCAATGTACTGGCCCTCTGCCGAGAACTGGACATCGCACCGGACCAGCGCAGCGCCTGGCTTGAAGGTGCACGCGCCTATATCGCGCTGTTCTGGCAGACCTGCGAACACCGAAGCGCGTCGGCCGCGGACTGACGGCAGAGGGCGCGGCGGACGGGGCCGCCGCAGGGGCCGCGCGAGGAGGTGAAGATATGTGGACGTGGCTTAACTGGATGCCCTTCTGGTCGCCGCCCTCCGAGCTGAACATCGGCTCGGAATGGCAGATGCTCTAAGCGCCCGAGGCCTACAACAGTGGGCCTCTCTTTTTTTGAGGTGCGCATGCGCGGAATGTTGAAGTTTTATCGGTTCCTCCTGGCACTGCTGCTGTGCAGCGGCCTGGGCCTGATCGGTCTGGCAGTGTGGCAACTCCATGCGGGGCCGGCCAATGTCGAGTTGATGCTAGGCAAATTCGCAGGCGGCATGGCCCTGGTGCATGTTTGGGCGCTGGGCGTGCCGGTCGTGAAGCGGTTCGAAGGTCGCGCCGTCCCGGCGCAGAGGTAGTGCAGGAGGCGTAGATGCAACCACTGTTTGTCCAGTCCGGCGAGCGGCACCTCTGCACGGTGCCGCTCGCCGACATTGAGCCCCCGCCGCTGCGGGGCACGCGGAACCCCATCGGGCCGAGTGTCAAAGAATTCGGCATCCTCACGCCACTGGAACTCTACGCGGCTCCTCCTGACTGCGCCTTCCGGTACCGCGTCTCCGCGGGGACACGCCGCTTCCATACGGCGGTGGCCGCTGGCTTGGAGACAGTACCTGCTTTCGTCAGCACCGATGCCCAGACCGCGGCCGACATCACCGGCATCGAGAACCTCGGCCGCTCCAACAATCCAGTTGCAGAAGCCCTGGCGCTGCGGGAGAAGCTGGCCCAGGGCTATGACCTGAAGGCGGTGGCGCGGCTATGGGGCGCGCCGCAAGGCACCTTGAAGAAACGGGCGAAGCTCTTGGAGTTGCCAGACTGGGTGCTCCTGGCGGTGGGCGAGCAGGTGGCGGTCAGTGTGGTGGAGGCTCTGGCGGCTATGCGAGAGCCCTACCGGACCGAGGCCGTCGAAGCGTTGCAGCGGAAGCTGGCCGACCCCAGCGCCCAGTTCACGGCTGATGATCTGAAAGCCACCCGCGTCGCCGAGGAACAGGACTTGAGTGCACTCCTCGGCACGGCGCTGCTGGACGCGCCGGCCCCGTTGGTCCAGGTGAATGCCGCCGCCGATCTGGCTGCCCGCGTCCAGGCCATGGCCCGCAACGAGGGCGTTGCACTTGAAGACTTGCTGCTGGCGCTGCGCCCCAGCCCCCCAGTGCCAGAACCGGAAGGGGTGAAAACTCCTCTCCCGAGCACCCTCACTGTAGGCGGGCCGCCGTCACGCATTCGGATGAACCGCCCAGGCGCGGCGTAGGGGCCAGGAAGGGGCCTGGGCGCGTCTGGCCCCTCCCTGCCCGCCGGGCACCATTCTTCCGCCTCTTCCTGACCCGCACAGGCGGCGCCAGTGACCGCACCGGAGCTCTGCATGACCGGACCTTCCCAACTTCCAGTAGAAGCGCACGTAGACCTGCTCAGCGGCCCGCTGGCGACCCTACTGGCGACTGTGGCCGCGCTGCCCATCTCTGCCCGTCCAGGGCTGACCCTGACTCTGCACGGGGCGTGCCTGAGCTGGCAGCAGACGCCGACCCACAGATCGCCGTGGGTGATGATGACCTACCTCAATGCGGACGAGGCCGTCAGCGCGGTGCTCGCAGCCCGGCCACCAGAGGTCTGCGCCACGTGGTCACACCGGTTTGAACCTCCGGGGCTCGCCGCGCTGCGCCGCGCTTCAGCTCTCCGCCAGCTGCTCGGGCCCTGGGCGGCGGTTGAACTGCGAGGCGACCTGGCGTACCACCGTCTCATCCGTGGCCCCTGTTCCGTCCACAGAACCCTCTTGCCCACACTGAGGTTGGACCGGGCACCACGAGGCCCAGTCGCCGCCCTTCACTGGTGCGACTGATCTCGGCCAGGGTCGCGCGCCCAGCGCGCTCGTGAAGCGCCGGAGGGCGACATGAACGGACAGGCTCAAGGCGGACGGCGGCTGTGTGGCCAGGGACGAATTCTCGGAGGCTGGTACCTGGAGTGCGCGGTGAGCCGCAGCGGCACGCACCCACTGGATCACTTTCTGGTGGACTTCCCCACCCTGGTGCCGGCGAATCTCCATATCAGTCCCCTGGGCGTGACCCTCTGGACAGATGCCCAGAACGTCACGCATGTGATCGACGTGGTCGGTGAGCAGCACTATCCCTTTGTGCCGGATTTCTGGGAAGAAGCGCGGCGCATGGGCTTTTCCCGGAAGGTCTCGCCGACTCTTCAGGTGGGCAAACTCAGTGCAGCCAGCCGGTTCCTCTTCATCCATGCCAAGGCCCTGATCGCCAATCCAGAGGACTTAGCACCTTACCTGGACGGCACCCACCTGTGTCCCACCCACAAAGGGCACGCCCACGACACCAGCTGCACTGGGCTTCATTGGCAGGTCACACCTGGTGCGGGGACAGACGGCCGCACCCGGTTCCTGGCGGAGGGCGAATACACCCTCCGCGGACAATTGCGGGCCGGGGCACCTGCCCCCCGGTATGCCCGCGCCATCTTTGCCTCGGTGCCCATCACCGGTATCAGCCATGTGGTCGGCCAGTCGGGCCTTCAGGGCGCCCACCAGGGACAGTTTGCGGCGGCGCAGCACAGTGGCCTCCCGGTCTACGCGGTGCCGGTATGACGCTGACCTCCATGGCGGCGCTGCGCCTCACCGCAAGCACGCTTCGGCAGGAGGGCGCCCGGCCAGACAGCCAGCGGCTCAGCGCCTTTGTGCAGGAACTCAGTGCGTTCTTCCACAACGCGCCGCTGGACGAGCTGGCCGCCGCCGCCTGGCCAGCGGTCGGTGATTCGGTGGCCTCCTTGGGCGAGGTCCTGCAGCACACGCCCGAGCCCGAGGCCCAGCAGCGCGCTCTCCGAACCGAAGCGCGGCAACGGATCTTGCACGAGCTTCTTCCGCTCCCCTGACCGGGAGTGCGCCTTCACAGGAGGCGCGCCCAGTGGGCGCGGCGTCACCGCATGCCCTTACACACTGACGCGGCCACTGCACCACCAACCTCATCCCCACAAGCCGCGCGGTCCTGCCGCAGCTGTGGCGGGGCGCAGGACTACTCCTTTGACCTGTGTGAGGTCTGTGCCGAGCAGGCGTACGAGGCCGAAACCTGGCGCCTGCTGGACGAGTATCAGGCGCAGCTGGACAGACGGAGCGAACCGTGACGGTGGATGGTCTCACCCGATTTGACCGCGCGTTTGACGCGGCCGCGGCCGTCTGTGTCGCTGTCAGGGTGCCGCTTGCCAGGGAAGGCGTTTGGCTCGAGGCCCTGCGCGCCAGTGGACTCTCCGCCGAGCAGTCGGAAGCTGACGACACACACCTGACCTGTTACGTCCGGCCCAACATCGCATCCCACCTCATGACGGCGCTGCTGTTCCTGGGCACCCACCACGGCACTGTAACTCTCCCGAACACCGAGCGGGGCCAGCAAATTGCCGCTTGGTTGCCCCGCTCTCAGTTGAGTCGCCAGGCCGTCAGCCAGATCCTGTCGCCCTCACCCCATGGCCAGAGAAGTCGCGCCTGACGGCGCGGCCTGAAGGCAACAGGAGGATGTTATGTCTGAATCAGCGCTGTCCGTCTCCACTGCACCCGCTTTCGTCCTGGTCACCCCGCACACCACCTACCTCGCCCACTGCGCCACCGAGGGCCTGGCCGAACGCGCCGCCGCGGTGCTCAACACGCACTACGGGCCCGGCAGCGTTTTGGTGCAACCCGCAACAGGCCAGGAGCGTGACGCTCAGGGCTGCGCGCTGGAGCTGCTCTCCCGTGACCAGGACACGGAGCTGGTGGTGGCCGCCCAGGCCACGCTGGACGTCCACGCGGCCGTCTTCGTGCGCAACGTTCATACCTTGCGCGGCCTGGTCTGGGACGGCCTTCGATTGATTCAGGGCATTCCCGTCGCCTCTACCCTGTGTGCTGAGAAAACACTGGCCCTGATGGAGCAGTACTTGCCCTTCTGACCCCAGAGTCGCCCCTGACGGGGCAGGGGACGGCCATGATGTATCTGGCCGCCACGTCCAGCAGTCTGCACGGGGCTCACCCCCGGATTCACGTCATGACCGGGCCACGCACGGGCGGCCTGCGCCCACTGGGAGAAGGCCGCCTCTGGGCCTCGGATAACGATGCCTACAGCGGCCGCTTCTGCCCTGAGCGCTTTGGGCGTCACCTGCAGCGGCTGCTGCCCCATGCCCAGCGGTGCCTGTTTGTCGCGGCCCCCGACTTTCCGGGTGACCCGGACAGCACCCTGGCCTGCTGGCGGGCCTGCATGCCCCACCTGGCCCTTGAGTTCCCATATCCCTTTGCGTTCGTGGCCCAGACCGGCTGCGTGCCCGAGGATATTCCAGGCGACGCAGGCGCCCTGTTTCTGGCAGGCCACGACGCCTGGCGAGAAGGCCAGGCTGGCGCCGACTTGATCCAGCACGCCCGCGAGGCGCTGGGGCTCCACGTTCACATCGGGCGGGTCAACAGCGCCTCGCGACTGCGCCACTTTGCTGGTCTCGGGGCGCACAGTGCAGACGGCACGTACTTGAGCTACCAGGGCGTCACGCGCGGCCTGGCCGTCATTGGCCGGTGGCTCGATCAGACGCCAGGCGTCGCCCCCTGACGGGGGCACCCGGGCAGGCGGAGGAACTTCATGACCAATTTCTGGGGTGCCGTGACCCGTATCGCCTACAGCCACACCAAATCGCAGGCCGTCTGGCCCTCGCTCGCGCATCAGGCCCCGATTCCAGACGCGTGCCACTCCAGGTTGAAAGACACGGACCAGCCCAGTGTGGTCGGCTTGGGCGTGGTTGTGGGCATCTGTGCCCTGCTGCGGGGCGAGGTGTTCCTCAGCCAGGCTGCCGATGAGGTCACCGTCTGCTACATGTCAACGGCAGCGTCGTCGGCCACCAGGCGCCGGATGCGCGCACACCTGGCGCGGCCCTCCGGCCTGCACCTGCAAGGTGGCGTCGGGCGCACCGGCCCTTTCGTGCTGGCCGTGGCCACCGCGGTGCTGGCCCAGCCCCCGGCCCTCCAGGAGATCACTGAACGCTGGTGGGCCCTGATCGGCGAACTGACGCGCGTGCGCGGCGCTCGCACCACTGCCGAGCCGAGCTTCAGCGCCGCCGACCTGCGGCACGCCAGCAACGATCCTCAGGCCACACAGGCCTTGATGGCCCTGGTGGACAGCGTTTACTACGGCCTGAAGGCCGTCTATATGGCGGGCGATCTCACGCACGAGGACAGCGAGCCCCCTGCACCCATCACCGAGGAGCCACTCGGCCGCCTGACGGTGCTCGGCGTCCCTGCGCCGTCTGGTGGGCGCACCCTGGTGCCGGGGAACACCATCACTGAGCAGCTGCAACGGGCCGCGCGCCGGGGTGGCCGCGTGCTGCTGGTGGGGCCGACTGGCACCTTCAAGACGGAGACGGCCAAAGCCACCGCCGTGGCGCTGGCGCGGCCCATGTTCGTGGTCAAAGGCAGTCCGGACATGGAGGACCGCGACTTTCTGGGGGGCTACCAGATGCTCGACGGCGCGCCGCAGTGGGTCGACGGTCCCTTCACCCAGGCCTTCGTCCGTGCCCAGCAGGAAGGGGTGGTGCTTCTGTTCGACGAGCTGCTCCGAACCGACCCGATCAACCTTTCCAGCGCCGTGGGCTACTTGGATCATGTCAGCGCCCAGGAAGCCGCCCTGATGGGCGTCTCCGGACTGCCGGACGGGCGGTACTACGTGCTGCGCCTCAAAAACGGTGAGCTGGTCTGGGCCCCTGTCGTCAACGTCCTCCTGATCGCCACCACCAACCTCGGGGACGGCTACCTGCAGGCCGGCCAAGGCATTGATTCGGCGCTGTTGGGACGCTTCTCCCGCATCATCGATATGGAGTACGCCGAAGCCGACGTGGCCCTGGCCCTGTACGGGCGGTTGTTCGGAGACGCCGCGCTGGTGGCCAGTGCCTACGCGGTCGAACTGGACACGCGGGAAAACCATGTCAGCCGCTCAGGCCTGCTGGAGCGCGAGGCCAACCCGCGTGTGGTGATCAGCTGGCTCGAACTCGTGCAGGCCCTGATGGAAGATGGGTGGCCCCGGCACGAGGCCTTCCGTCTCGCCGCCGAATCCACCCTGATGCCGTTTTGCGTGGCCCGCGATC